>CALWXT010000011.1 GCA_944385575.1 uncultured Flavonifractor sp.
GGCTGGTGTGGAAGCAGGTGACAAAGCGGATGACGGTATGGCTCTCGTCGTAGGGGCACCACACCTCGCAGTCGCACACCTCGTCCACCTGGGGCTTGATCTCGTTGGGGATGACGGCGAATACCTGGTTGGTGGGGGATTCCACCCACAGCGTCCAGCCCTTGGCCTTCAGCCCGTCCTGGAGCCGGGCGGCCATCTCGTTGCCCTGACGGGCCATCTTGAAGTACAGGTCGTCCTCAAACAGGGTGAGGAAGGTAACGCCCTGAATCCAGCCCTTCTCCATTACGGCGCCCATCCGCTTCTTCATGCGGAAGAAGCCGTCGGCCAGCTCCGGACGGGTGATGACCAGAGCCTCGCCGAACATGGCGCCGTTCTTGGTGCCACCGATGTAGAAGGCATCACACAGGTGGGCGAACTCCGGCAGGGTCAGGTCGTTGGCGTCGGAGGTGAGGGCGGCTCCCAGCCGGGCGCCGTCCACGAACAGCAGCAGGCCGTTGGCGTGGCAGAACTCAGACAGGGCGGTGAGCTCCGCCTTGGTGTATACCGCGCCGTTTTCGGTGGAGTTGGAGATGTACACCAGGCCGGGCTTGGTCAGGTGGGGGTCCTGATGGAGCTCCAGCAGGGGGGGCAGCATGTCGGGGGTGATCTTGCCGTCGGGGTTAGCGGGCACGGTGAGGATCTTGTGGCCGGTGGCCTCAAAGGCGCCCACCTCATGGCCGTTCAGGTGGCCGGAGTCGGGGCAGATGGCTGCCTCCCAGGGCTTGAGCAGGAAAGAGCAGGCCACCACATTGGTCTGGGTGCCGCCGATGAGAAATTCCACCATGGCGTCGGGACAGCCGCACACCTCACGGATGCGGTCCTTGGCCCGGGCGGTATAGCCGTCGTCGCCGTAGCCCCAGTTGCCCTCCAGATTGACGGCGCACACCGCGTCCATCACCTTGGGATGGGCGCCGAAGGAGTAGTCGTTGCGGAACAGATACCGTTTCATGGTCATAACCTCCCGATGAAAGTGAAGCGGGCGGCCTGGGCCGCCCGCTATTTGAATAGACTTAGAATTTGAAGGAATCCTTCAGGCTCACAGAGCGGTTGAACACCAGGTGGCCCGGCTTGGAGTCCTTGTTGTCCGCGCAGAAGTAGCCCTGGCGCAGGAACTGGAAGGAGGCGGGCGCCTCCACACCGGCCAGGCCAGCCTCCACCTTGGCCCCGGTGAGCACCTCCAGGGAGTTGGGATTCAGGCAGTCCAGGAAGTTCTTGTCGCCGGCGTCGGGGTCGGCATCGGTGAACAGATTGTCGTACAGGCGGATCTCAGCGTCCACGGCGGTGGCGGCGTCCACCCAGTGGATGGTAGCGCCCTTGATCTTCCGGCCGTCGGCGGGATCGCCGCCCCGGCTGTCGGGATCGTAAGTGGCGTGGATCACGGTCACATTGCCGTTCTCGTCCGCCTCATAGCCGGTGCACTTGATCACATAGGCGCCCTTCAGGCGGCACTCGGGGCCGTCGGGATAGAGACGCTTGTACTTGGGCACCGGGGCAGGCAGGAAGTCATCCGCCTCAACATACAGCTCCCGGGAGAAGGTGACCTCGCGGGTGCCGTCCTCAGGACGGTTGGGGTTGTTCTCCACGGTGAAGGTCTCGCTCTGGCCCTCGGGGTAGTTGGTGATGACCAGCTTGACGGGGCGGAGCACCGCCATCCGGCGCTGCGCGGTCTCGTTCAGGTCCTCCCGCAGGCAGTGCTCCAGGAAGGCGTACTCCACGGTGGAGGCCGCCTTGCTCACGCCGTTGCGCTCGGAGAAGTTGCGGATGGCCCGGGGGGTGTAGCCACGGCGGCGCAGGCCGCACAGGGTGGGCATACGGGGATCGTCCCAGCCGGACACCCGGTTCTCCTCCACCAGCTGGCGGAGCTTCCGCTTGCTCATCACGGTGTAGTTGATGCCCAGGCGGGCAAACTCGATCTGACGGGGCTTGGCGGGGACGGGGCAGTTGGCGATCACCCAGTCGTACAGGGGGCGGTGATCCTCAAACTCCAGGGAGCACAGGGAGTGGGTGATCCCCTCCAGCGCGTCCTCCAGAGGATGGGCAAAGTCGTACATGGGGTAGATGCACCACTTGTCCCCCTGACGGTGATGGTGCATGTGGTTGATGCGGTAGATGACCGGGTCACGCATGTTGAAGTTGCCGCTGGCAAGGTCAATCTTGGCCCGCAGGGTGTACTTGCCGTTGGGGAACTCGCCCGCCCGCATCCGGGCGAACAGGTCCAGAGATTCCTCCACCGGGCGGTCACGCCAGGGGGAGCGGGCGGGGGTGTTCACGTCGCCGCGGTACTCCTTGAACTCCTCCGGGGTGAGCTCGCACACATAGGCCAGCCCCTTCTTGATGAGCTCCACCGCGTACTCGTACATCTTTTCAAAGTAATCCGAGGCAAAATAGAACCGGTCGCCCCAGTCGTAGCCCAGCCAGTGGATATCCTCCTGGATGGCCTCCACGTACTCCACGTCTTCCTTGGTGGGGTTGGTGTCATCCATGCGGAGATTGCACAGGCCGCCGTACTTTTCCGCCGTGCCGAAATCCACAAAGATCGCCTTGGCATGGCCGATGTGCAGGTAGCCGTTGGGCTCCGGAGGGAACCGGGTGTGGACGGTCATGCCCTGGAACTGACCACCCTGGGCGATGTCCTCATCAATAAAATCGTGGATAAAGTTCTGCGTCATGGTGGGCTTCAGTTCTTCTGGCATCCTTTTCACTCCTTCTATCTTGATACGAACCAATATTTTACCTCTAATACGTAAAAAATGCAAGAGCGGAGCACATCTGTTATGGCAGGGCAAAAATTTTTTTCAAAACATATTGACATATTAGAATATTTGAATATAATAATATTAGAAAAAATGAATGAGGTGAGACGACAATGGAAGTGGAAGCCTGCTACACGGAGAAGGCGGAACTGCTGAAGGCCCTCTCTCACCCGCTGCGGCTGCGGATCGTCCGGGGGCTGCTGGTCAACGGATGCCGCAATGTGAGCTGTATGGAGGCCCACACCGGCCAGTCCCAGTCCTGTATCTCCCAGCACCTGATGCGGCTGAAGGCCGCCGGCGTGGTGCGGGCGGTCCGGTCGGGAAACGAGGTCTACTATGAAGTGGCCGACCGGGCGGCGGCGGAAGTGATCGCCGCGCTGTTCGGCGACAGGGAGGAGGAGTACCAGTGTACGATGTTGCAGTAATCGGCGGAGGCCCCGCGGGACTGTCGGCAGCCATCCAGGTGCGGGCCAGAGGCAAGTCGGTACTGGTGGTCAGCGGCGACGACCGGGACAATCCGCTGTACAAGACCGAGCGCATCGACAACTACCTGGGTTTTTATGATATAACGGGTGCCGCCATGATGGAGCAGTTCCGGGCCCACGCCCTGCGCATGGGTGTGGAGCGGAAAGAGGGCCGGGTGCTGAATATCATGCCCATGAACGACACATTCTACCTGAGTATCGGCAGCGATATGGAGCAGGCCCGGGCGGTGGTGCTGGCCACCGGCGTGGTGCGCTCCGCCAAGTACCCCGGCGAAGGGGAGCACCTGGGCGCGGGGGTGAGCTACTGCGCCACCTGCGACGGGATGCTCTACCGGGGCAAGGAGGTGGCTGTGGTCGGTCTGGCTGCCGACGCGCCGGCGGAGGCCAACTGGCTGAAAGAGATCGGCTGCAAGGTCACCTATGTCGGCCCCAAAGAGCCCAACGGCCTGCGGCCGGATATTCCGGCGGTAAAGGCCGGGAAGGTGGAAGTGCTGGGCGGACAGAAGGTGGAGGGCCTGCGGGCCGGCAGCGCCACCATCCCCTGCGAAGGCGTGTTTATCCTCCGGCCCTCCATGGCCCCGGCGGAGCTGCTCCCCGGGCTGGAGCTGGAGGGAAACTATATCAAGGTGGACCGGAATATGGCCACCAATCTTCCCGGCGTTTTTGCCGCAGGCGACTGCACCGGACTGCCCCTCCAGGTCTCCAAGGCCGTGGGGGAGGGCCAGGTGGCGGGTCACCGGGCGGCAGAATATCTGGATCACTCCAAATAAAACAATTTGACATACAGAGAAAGGACGATACGATTATGGCGATTATTCATCTGACTCAGGACGGTTTTGACAAGGCGACTGCCAACGGCATTTCCATGGTGGACTTCTGGGCTTCCTGGTGCGGCCCCTGCAAGATGCTCGCGCCCGTGATGGAGGACCTGGCCGGCAAGTACGAGGGCAAGGCCCTGGTGGGCAAGGTGAACGTGGACGACGAGCCCGGCCTGGCCATGCGCTTCGGGGTCATGAGCATCCCCACTGTGGTGTTCCTGAAGGACGGCAAGGAGTTCGACCGGAAGGTGGGCGTCATGCCTGCCTCCGCCTACACCAGTGTGCTGGACGCCAACATCTGAATAAAAAAAGAGCCGGGCGCTGCCCGGCTCTTTTTTTATCTGTCATTCCAGCAGATGGACCCTGGGGCCGTCCTCCGGCAGGGCCACGGTGTTGCCGTTGACCAGGGAGGCCAGGTCGGCGGGGGATACTCCCTTTGCGGCCCAGGTCACCACCATGGTGGAACCGTCGGTCTGAGGGTAATGTATGGTAAAGGTGTCATACTCCCAGGTCGCGGTGTCCCATAGTGCGTCGTCCCCATAGCTGCCCCACTCCTCCAGGTCGGCGGCGGTGACTTTGCCGGGCTGGAAATTGGGAGCCGCAAGGCTGGCATAAGCGGGGAAGCGCATGACCTGGACATAGAGATAGCCGTAGCTTTGGGTAAACAGAATGCTGAGAGAATCCCAGTTCTGGCCCAGCTTCCGGTGGGCGTTCCCAAACTGGAAGCCCAGGGGAAGCGTCTCCGGGTCGGGGAAAAAGACGGCCATGTCCTCCTCATAGGCTTCCTCCAGGGTCAGCTCCTCATCCCGAGGCTCCGGGATGGAGTCGGGTACCAGATGCTCGGTAGTGATGGTCCCATCCGTCCGGGTGGCGTTCCACACGAAGGTGCAGGGCAGCCAGGTGGCTGCATCCCCGTCCTCCCCGGTGTAGACAAAGTCCATGCCCAGATCCCCCACCTGGAAGGTGGCCCGGCAGGTCATTTCATACCGGCGGTCATCATTATTGTCGGCATAGAGCATGTAGCTGGTGACCTCCACGCCGTCCACATCCTGGACGGCGGCGTCGGTGTAGACGGTGCTCCGTTGAGGGTATTGCCCCGGCCACAGGGTGAGAGTAAAGGACTCCGTGTCCCGCACGCCCCGGATGGAGGCGTTGATCACTGTGCCGTCGGCGGCATAGATCACCATGCCGTCCAGGCCGAAGTTGTACCAGCACAGGCTCCAGGGAACATCTTCCCCGCCGCCGAAGATACCCAGAATATCTGCGGCGGTCATCGGTTCGGAGAACCAGCCCTCCGGCAGGCCCCAGTCTATCATGAGGGCTTCAGAGTCATTGCAGTCGGGGAAGCTGAGGGTGGGGATGCCGTAAAAACTGTGGGGCTGACCCTGGAAGGGGTCGTCTCCCACGATCAGCGTATGCTCGGCCTCCGGTGGGGTGCTCTCCGCCGTGCCGGGCGTGGCGGCTACCCCGGCGGTGGGGGAGACCTCCTGAGCCGGCGTGTCCGCCCAGGGCTGCCACAGGCCCACCACCGCCAGCAGGCAGCAGGCGGCTGCCAGACCCAGGGCGGGGGCGTACCGGTTTTTCCGGCGGCAGGGCCTTTCCCCGGCCAGCAGCTTTTCGTGCAGGTCCGTGGGAACGGTGATACGGTCCATATAATTCCGATAGCGGTTCATTCCCATTCTCCTTTCAGCAGATCCCGCAGCCTGTCCCGGGCCCGGGCCAGCCGGGAGCGGACGGTGCCCTCCCGCCAGCCGGTCATGGCGGCGATCTCGGCGGTCTGGTAGCCCTCATAATAGTAAAGATGGAGCACCGTCCGATCCTTGGGGGGCAGGGACTGAATGACCTCCATTAAAGCCTGCTCCTCGGGACCGGCAGCGGGGTAGCTGTCCAGCAGGGGAGCGGTGCGCCGGCGCCAGGGAGCGCGCAGGCGGCTCTTGCAGCCGTTGACGGCCACCTTCAGCAGCCAGGCCCGCTCGTGGGCGGGGCTTTCAAAGATGGGGGCCTTTTCCCACAGGCGCAGGAAGGTGTCCTGCACCACGTCCTCCGCCTCCTGGGGGTCCCCCAGAATGGCCAGAGCCGCGCGGTACAGGGTGTTTTCATAGGTGCGGATCACAGTTTCCAACCGGTTGGATTCCGTCATCTTCCTCCCTCCTTCACCCTTAATACGCTCGAGCGGGCCGAAATGCTCCGCCAATACTGAAAAATTGCGGGAAGATTGCCACATAACCTCTGCCGTGGTAAAATAACACCATTGACGAAAGGAGACATGTGCTATGAGTGTACAGGCACTGATGGATTTTATAGACCGCAGCCCCAGCCCCTACCACGCGGCGGCTCAGGCGGCTGAACTGCTGAAAAACGCGGGATTCCATGCCCTGGAGGAGCATCAGAAGTGGGAGCTGACCCCGGGGCAGGGCTATTACGTTACCAGGAACCAGAGCAGCCTCATCGCCTTCCGGCTGCCCGCCCGAAAGCCGGAGAGCTGGCGCCTCACCGCCGCCCACAGCGATTCCCCCACCTTTGCGGTGAAGAACGAGGTTTTGGAGGGGGACAAGCATTACCTGCGCCTGGCGGTGGAGGGGTACGGCGGGATGAACTGCGCCTCCTGGCTGGACCGGCCCCTCACCGTGGCGGGCCGGGTGCTGGTGGCCGCCGGGAACGGCGCGGAGAGCCGGCTGGTGTACCTGGACCGGGACCTGCTCACCATTCCCAGCCTGGCCATCCACATGCAGCGGGATGTGAACAAGGGCCATGAGTACAACCCCCAGCGGGACATGCAGCCTCTGTACGGCCTGACCGGGAGCAAGCCCCTCACCGAGCTGCTGGCGGAGGAACTGGGCGTGGAAAAGGAGGCCCTGCTGGCCTGGGACCTGGTGCTCTGCCCCCGACAGAAGCCGGTGCTGCTGGGTGCGGAGGGAGAGCTGTTCCAGGCCCCCCGCATCGACGACCTGGGCTGCGCCTGGGCCGGGCTGGAAGGGCTGATTTCCGCAAAGGGCCAGGAGACGGCGGGGCAGGTCTACTGCCTGTTCGACAATGAGGAAGTGGGCAGCGGCACCCGGCAGGGCGCCCTGAGCACCTTCCTGCCCGACGTGCTGGAGCGGATTGCCTGCTGTCTGAGCATGGACGCCCAGGAGAGGCGGATGGCCCTGGCGGGCAGCATGCTCCTCAGCGCCGACAACGGCCACGCCGTCCATCCCAACTTTACCGAAAAGTCTGACCCGGCCAACAGGGTCTACCCCAACGGCGGCGTGGTGGTGAAATATTCTGCTAACCAGAAGTATACCACAAACGCCCTGACGGCGGGGGTGTTCAAGGCCATCTGCCAAAAGGCCGGGGTGCCGGTGCAGACCTTCGCCAACCGGGCCGACGAGCCCGGCGGCTCTACCCTGGGCAATCTCCTGGGCCAGCAGGTGAGCATCCCTATGGTGGATATCGGCATGGCCCAGCTGGCTATGCACGCCGCCGTGGAGACCGCCGGAAGCCATGACCCGGACTATCTGGCCCGGGCCTGCGCCGCCTTCTATGAGAGCAGTCTGACGGTGGCTGGAGATGGCAAGTATTCCTTCTGAAAAGGCGGGAAGTATTGAAAAAAAGGGTATCTTGTGGTATTTTAATTAGTTAGAGTACCTGAGAGGAAAGGAGCCGGAGCATGGGAAAGAACAAGAGCAGACGGATCGCAGCCGGAGTACTGGCGGTTCTCCTGGCGCTGACTGTCTCCGGCTGCCGTCAGGAGGGTGAGACCCCGGCGGGCGCGCCGGAAGAACTGAACTTCACCCAGGCGGCGGATCTCACCGCCGGAGTGCTCCACACCGGAAGCTCCGGAGGCTGGCAGGATACCCTGAGCCATCTGGAATACAGCTCCCTGGCCAACGTGAATGCTCAGGAGCTGAAGGTGGAGGACGACTTCTCCGGCTGCAACCTGGTGATCGCTGACCCTGCGCTGCTGGAGGAGGAAAACTGGGAGGAGATCCGGCAGAAGCTGATGGATTATGTGCAGGCCGGCGGCCTGCTGGTGCTGGACAACTGCTTCTGGGATCAGTTCCCGGCGGAATTTCTGGGTATCTCCGGCGGGACCGCGCTGAACGGCATGCCCGCAGAGCTGACCTGGCCGGAGGTGGAGGAGAACCTCTCCGGTTTCCAGGAACTGATCCAGGACTTCGCGTTCCTCTATCCCAGCTACCGGGATGCCGAGACTCTGGCGGGGAAGGATTACGGCTATGGCTTTACCGTTACCACCGCCCGGGCTATCGCCATGCAGGGGGAGCTGGCCTTGTATACCCTCAACGACGTGGGGGAGGGACAGGTCATGCTTACCAACCCCATGCTGCCCAACAGCTATACCATCAACGGCCCCAGCCTGACGGCCAGCGAGGAGGGGCAGGAGCCCTTTGCCAACACCACCAACAGCGGCAACCGGCTGTTTTACGGAAAGCTGCTGTCCTATTGCTCCATGGAGGAGTACGGCTATGCCGTGGAGCGGGTATATGGGCCTTTCGGCACCAACCCCGCCGCCTGGGAACTCCACTACGAGGAGATCACCGCTATCCGGGAGAACTCCGCCAAGCAGTTTGCCGACCTGGCGGTTGCAGCAGGACAGATCCCGTCCTACACCCTGGTGCGGGGCGCCTACTGGTGGCTGCTGCGGGCCGAGAGCGTCACTTATCTGGTGAATCAGAGCGACAGCAGCCTGGACTATGAGCTGGACGAGTACGAGGGAATTTACTCCTCCGGCACCCACGTGGTGTGCGACAACGACTGGCTCAGCCAGGTGTGGGTGGAGAACACCATCAGCTATTTCAGCGACGACGGCGGCTATACCGAGCGGGCCTATCCCACCATCGGGGACGTGGACGGCGACGGGGCCGACGAGCTGCTGTGCGGCAGCGGCGACGGACAATTCTACTGCTATGAGATTCTGGACAACGACCAGCGCTTTACGGTGGACACGCCGGTGTTCCTCGCCAATGAGGCGGGGGAGAGCCTGACGGTGTCCGGCGGCCACTCCGCTCCCGCCATCCTGGATGTGGACGGGGACGGAATCCCCGACGTGGTCTCCGGGGCTGGGGACGGCAAGCTCTACTGGCTCCGGGGCCTGGGCGACCTCACCTTTGCGGAGCCCCAGCTGTTGCTGGACCCCGGCATGGGAGCGGTACAGATCTTCCCGGCGGCCGCCGACATGGACGGCGACGGGGTCACCGACCTGCTGGTGGGCTCCGCCGGCGGCGGGCTGGCCCTCTACAAGGGCAAGTCCGGCGGCGGATTCGGCAGCAAGCAGGCCATTTCCCTGCCGGAGGAGATCTCTGATTGGGCGGCGCCCTGCGCTGTGGATCTGAACGGGGACGGCACCCTGGATATCGCCCTGGGCACCTTCCACGGCTATGTGGCCAAGCTGGTGCGGCAGGGGGACAGCTACACCTTTACCGGCTATTTTGAAGGCGGGGAGGAAAACTACAAGGGCAACACCCACCTGAAATTCGGCAACAACTGCAAGCCGGTATTCTATGATGTCAACGGCGACGGGGCCCTGGACCTGATCTGCGGCCAGCTGGAGTACGGCCTGCCCTGTCCCATCGATTCGGAATACTTCCCCTTCCGGGAGGAGCTCCAGGAGCAGATCGACTGGATGCAGGAAAACAACTACTACCTGGGGCCCCACGCCCTCACCCACTGGTACGCCTCGGAGGGGTATGAGGAGCGGGAGTTTGAGCGCCACATGGAGGCTCTGGCTTCCTATGGCGTGGATCTGGACCGGGTAGGCACCAACCAGCACACCTGGCACACCAGCGTGTACGGCCCGGCCCAGACCTTCCTGGCCCAGTACGACAACGATATTTTGTGGAACTCCGGCTCGGAGATGCCCTGCGCCTCCGCATCCCCCCAGACGGCGGCGGAAAATGTGCTATCTCTGCCCTTCTTCCTGGAGGAGGACGGGGAGCCCACCATGCTGATGCTCAACGCCTCCACCATCTACTACAAGGGGGAGGAGTGGAGCGACCTGTCCGCCAAATACGGCGTGCCGGTGTGCTTCTACTACCACTGCGACTGGATTTACAAGGATGACACCGAGGCAAAGAAGGTCATTCAGGCTATGTCCGATTTCCTGGACAAGCACGGCTATACCTGTATTACCGAGGATCAGCTGGCCTGCGCCTCCGCCGCCGCCCTCAATACGGCGGTGACTGCGTCGATGGACGGGGAGAGCGGAGCCATCCGGCTGTCCGCGTCCACCCTGCGTACCGACCTGGCCCTGTACGATGAAAGCTATCAGAATTCCGTGGGCGTGAAGCTCACCTTCGGGGAGGGCCATTCCGCCTCTGACTACGCCACCGACGCCACGGTGTGGCGGCAGGAGGGCAACAGCCTCTATCTGTCCCTGGACAAGGACGCCACTGTCTGGAAGGGACAGCGGGAGGGCACCTACCTGCGGCAGGTCAATCTGCCTGCAAGCCTGACCTGGGAGGGAGACACCCTGACCGTCGACTTTGCCGAGGGCGGCCTGATGGAAGTACAGGTGGAGGGCAGCGTGTCCACCCCCTCCGAGGGCTGGACCATGACCCGGGAAGGGGAGCGGACCACCCTGACCAAGCGGGGAGACGCCGACACCCTGGTGCTCCACTTTTGGGAGTAAACACAAGAAATAGAAGGTGCGAGAATATGAGTAATTCTGCCGTCCGCCTGCTGGAGCGCGCCGCGGCGCGCTGGCCGGAGCGGGTCTATGTAGAGGAAGAAGAAGGCAGCCTGACCTACGGCGGTATGCTGGGACGGGCGCGGGCCATCGGCACCGCCCTGCTGGGTGACCGGCGGCCGGTGGTGGTCTATCTGCCCAAGAGCATCGACGCCCTGTCGGCGTTTTTCGGAGCCATGTGCGCCGGGCGGCCCTACGCCCCGGTGGACGCCCACATCCCCATGGCCCGGCTGGAGAAGATCGTGGAGAGCCTCCGCCCGGCCTATGTGGTCACCAACGAGGCCCTGCTGCCCAATCTGGAGGGGGTACAGCTGGGAGACACCAAGGCGGTGCTGCTGTCCCAGCTGGAGGGGACGGCGGTAAACGAAGAAGCGGTGGAGGAGGCTATCTCCGCCGTCATCGACACCGATCCCATCTATGTGATGTACACCTCCGGCTCCACCGGCACTCCTAAGGGCGTGACCATCCCTCACCGGGGCATCCTGGACTACGCCGACTGGGTGGTGGACACATTCGCCTTTGACGAGACCACCGTCATGGCCAACCAGGCCCCCTTCTACTTCGACAACTCCACCTTCGATATCTACGGTACCCTGCGGTGCGGCGGCAAGCTGTTCCTCACCCCGGAGAGCCTGTTCCTGTTCCCCTTGAAGCTGCCCGAGTATCTGGAGGCCCACCACATCACCTCCATCTTCTGGGTGCCCACGGTGATGATCAACGTGGCCAACGCCGGGGCTTTGGAGGGACACCCCCTGCCGGAGCTGAAAAACGTGGCCTTCTGCGGGGAGGTCATGCCCAACACCCAGCTGAACATCTGGCGGAAAGCCCTGCCCCACTGTGCCTACGCCAACCTGTACGGTCCCACCGAGATCACCGACGTGTGCTGTTACTACAAGGTGGACCGGCCCTTTGAAAACCACGAGAGCCTGCCCATCGGCAAGGCCTGCGAGAACATGCGGGTGCACATCCTCACCGACGACGGCAAGGAGGCGGCGCCCGGGGAGACCGGGGAGCTGTGCGTGCTGGGCAGCGGTGTGGCCCTGGGCTACTGGAACAACCCCGAGCAGACCCAGAAAGCCTTCTGCCTCAATCCCCTCAGCCCTGCCTTCCCGGAGCGGATGTACCGCACCGGCGACCTGGCCCAGTGGGGAGAAGATGGGCTCATCCGCTTCCTGGGTCGGAAGGACAGCCAGATCAAGCTGAAGGGCAACCGCATCGAGCTGGGGGAGATCGAATCGGCGGCCATGTGCGTCCCCGGCGTGGAGAACGCCTGCGCCATCTTTGACGCTCCGGCGGAGCGCATCGTCCTCTTTGTGGAGGGCGGACAGGGAATGAACCTGCGGCAGATGAACAAACAGCTCAAGGGGTACATCCCCCAGTACATGCTGCCGGGCAAGCTGGTGTGCATGGACAAGCTGCCCCACACCGCCAACGACAAGATTGACCGGGTGCGCCTGAAGGCCACCCTGGCAGAGGAGAATGTGTGATGCTGAATTCCGCGGCCAGATGGCTGGCAACCACCGCCGCCCGCTTCCCGGAGCGGATAGGTGTGGAAGATGAATGGGGCACCATGACCTGGCGCGAGCTGGAGACTGCCGTGGAGCGTGTTTCCACCGCCATGCTGGAGCTGGGAGTGGAACGGAACCAGCCGGTGCTGGTCTACCTGCCCAAGAGCCGGGAGAGCGTGGCTACCTTCCTGGCTGCCCTGTACGCCGGGTGCCCCTACGCCCCGGTGGATTACGCCATCCCCATGGAGCGGCTGGCCCGCACCCTGGAAAACCTGCGCCCCGCCCTGGTGGTCACCGATGAGGCGGGCATGGAAAAGCTGGGCGGGCTGGAGCTGGGGGAGAGCAAGGCTGTGCTCTACACCGATCTGGCCGCCAAAGGGGCCGACCATGAGCAGGTGATGGCTGCCCTGAACGCCGTCATTGATACCGACCCTTGCTATGTTATGTATACTTCCGGTTCCACCGGCGTGCCCAAGGGAGTTACCGTGCCCCACCGTGGAGTATTGGAGTACGCCCAGGCGGTGGTGGACACCTTCGGCCTTACCGAGGATTCGGTGATGGGCCTCCAGTCCGGGTTCCACTTCGACAACAGCGTGTTCGACATCTACGGCTGCCTGATGACCGGGGCCAAGCTGGTCATCATCCCGGAGATTCTGTTTATGTACCCCCACAAGCTGATGGACCTGATGGAGGAAAAGAAGGTCACCTGCGTGTTCTGGGTGCCTACGGTGATGATCTCGGTGGCCAACGCCGGTGCCCTGGAGGGCCGGGAGCTGCCCGACCTGAAGACCATCGTGTTTGCCGGGGAGGTCATGCCCAATAAGCAGCTCAACGTCTGGCGGCGTGCCCTGCCCGGCCGGATGTACGTCAACCTGTACGGCCCCACCGAGATCACGGTGGACTGCACCTGCTACATTGTGGACCGGGAATTTGACGACGCCGATCCCCTGCCCATCGGCAAGCCCTGGCGGGGTGCCCGGGTGCTGCTGCTGAAGGAGGACAACACCCCCGCCGCTGTGGGCGAGGAGGGGGAGATCTGCGTACTGGGCAGCGGTGTGGCCCTGGGCTACTGGAACGCCCCCGAGCAGACCGCCAAGGCCTTCGTGCGTAATCCCTTGAACCCGGATTATCCGGAGATCATGTACCGAACCGGCGACCTGGGCAAGTGGGATCAGGAGGGCAACATCCTGTTCTGCGGGCGGCGGGATCACCAGTTCAAGCTGCGGGGCAACCGCATCGAGCTGGGGGACATCGAGACCGCCGCCGCCACCCTGGAGGGTGTGGACAAGGTGTGCGCCCTCTTTGATGAGGTCAACCAGGAGATCATCCTGGCGGTGGAGACCAAAGCGGCCCTCCAGCTGCGGAAGGTGAACCTGGCTCTGGGCAAGCTGATCCCCAAATACATGCTGCCCAAGCGGCTGGAGCTCTTTGAGGAGCTTCCCCTTACTCCCAACCGGAAGATCGACCGGGTGGGCTTGAAGAAACAGTTGATCGGTTAAGATATCAGACAGGAGGACAAGACCAATGAACGTAATGGAGCAGATCTGCGAGTTTGTGAAGGAACACTTTGAGATCGGGGACGACCCCGACTTCGGCCTGGACGTGAACCTGTTTGACGAGGGGTTCGTGGATTCCCTGGGCGCTACCGAGATCGTCCTTTATATCGAGGAGGCCTTCGGCGTGCAGATCACCCAGAAGGATATCATCCTCTATCCCATGAACACCGTCCGGGAGATCGCCCAGGTGGTGGAGCGGAAGCTGGGGGAGCAGTAAGGGTCCATGTGGTATTTGCAAGTAGATACCCTGACTTTTATCCTGGGCGCTACCCTGCTATACGGAGTGTTGGCCGCCGTGGCGGGCCGGATTTGGCCCAACCGGCGGCTGACGCCCTTTCTGCTGGTTTTTGACCTGGGGCTGCTGCTCTATGTGTCCAGAGAGCTGACCGCCTTCTACGTGGTCTACACCCTGGTCACCTATGCCATGCTGCGGGTGCTGAAGGCGGCAAAGGGCGAGGGGCTCCGGCGGGGACTGTTCGTGGTCTTCTGCCTGCTGTGCGCTTCCCCCTTCCTCTACGCCCGGTTCGCCCTGCTGCTGCCGGTGCTGCCGGCCATCTTCACCTTGGTGGGCTTTGCCTATAATATGCTCAAGGCCATTGATGCGGTGTTTTATGTCTACTATGCCGACAAGGATATCCCCCTCATCGCCTACGCCAATTTCCTGCTGTTTTTCCCGGTGATGACCTCGGGACCCATCCTGCGCTACCGGGACTTTGAGCAGTATTATCTCAAGCCCCGGCCGGTGACGGCGCCTGTGGCTACAGCGGCGGTCAAGCGGTTCATCTGGGGCATGTTTCAAAAGATGGTGCTGGTGGCGCTGCTCAGCCAGGTGCTCACCCGGCTGCTGGAGGCCCGGCTGTGCCTGCCGGTGAGCCTGGGGCTTATCGTGGTGTGCTACGCATCCCTGTTCTTCGACCTGTCGGGTTACAGTGATATCGCCATCTCGGTGGCCGCCTTTACCGGCTTCGTGGTGCCGGAGAACTTCAAGAACCCCCTCTCCGCCGCCAGCTTCACCCAGTTCTGGCGGAAGTGGCACGTCACCCTCAGCGACTGGATCCGGGAGCACATCTTCGTGGTGGTCAACGGCAAGCGGCTGAGCAAGTGGATGGGGGCTGCCATCGGCATGGGCACCATGGTGGTCATGAGCCTGTGGCATGAGTTCAGCATCGGCTCCATCCTCAACGGCGTGTACATGGGCTCCTTCCTGGCCATCGAGAATCTGTTCGGCCTGTCCACCGTGGACAAGCGGCGCACCTCCAAGTGGATCTTCTGGGGCCGCTGCCTGCTGGTCAGCTTCTTCTTCGGAATCAACGCGCTGTCCTTCTATATGGACGCCGGGCAGCTCTTTGAGGTGCTGAAAGGACTGGTGCGCCTATGAGATTTGTAAAAGCATTGGGGCGCTATGCCTTCCTGCTCCTGCTGGCGGCAGCCCTGCTGGCGGGGGATCTGATCCTCACCAAAATCAACCCCGTGAAGGACATGACCTGCGTGTGGCGCAACGATTTCGAGCTCATTCAGGTGGCCAATCCGGACATGACCTTCGATAAGGTGTTTTACGGCAGCAGCGCCGTCACCGCCTCCTACATCGAGGGGCGCAACGACACGGGCTATGCCAATCTGGGCATCGACTACGGCACGGTGAAAGATCTGTACGAGATGCTGGAACAGGGCTGGGTGACCATCAACAGTGACCTGGTCATCGGTATGAACGAGATCTTTTTCCTGGACACCCTGCCCACCAACGAGACCTATCCCTGGCATCGGGAGTGGTATGAGCCCTATGTCTACTTTCACCGGGACCGGCTCAACCGGCTCATTACCCTGGGGCTGGACAGCATGATGGACGGCGGTTCCTTCTTCTACGCCGACACATCGACCCAGCAGCGGACGGTGTACCGGGGTGCTCTCTCCGATGAGGACCTGCAAAAGAGTATCGACAGCATGGTGGAGCGGTTCGGCAACGTGACCCTGGACGACTGCAAGGAGAACTTTGCCGCCCTGGAGCAGCTGGTCGCCTACTGCGAGGAGCACGGCATCCGCCTGCGGGGGGTGTGGATGCCCTGGAACGAGAAAATGGAGATCTATCCTGCGGCTCAGGCCATCATGGATCACGCCGACGAAATGCTGGCGGAGATGGGGATAGAAGTGCTGGATCTGACCCGGGCGGTGCCGGTGCAGTATTTCCATGACACCGGGCACCTGGACTACGACACCGGGGCGCCCTGGTTTACCGACTTTATCGACCCCTGGCTGGCGGAGGAGGGCTGACATGGAGGAACACAAGAGACTGGCCCTGCCGGAGGGGGAACAGAGCCTGCGGCGGGAGCTGAGTGAGCCCGCCCACAAGCTGGGACTGCTCCTGCTGTTGCCTGCCGCCGCTCTGCTGGCGCTGGCGGCGGCGTCCATCGCCCGGGAGGCGGGCGCCATCCAGCCGGTGTACACCGTGGCCGCTCTGGGCGGGCTGTTCTGCCTCATCCTGCTGGCCCGGCTGCTGGCGGCGGGGGAGGAAAAAGCCTGGCTGGTGCTGCTGTTTATCGGGGCTGTCGGCCTGCGGGTGGCTTTTGCCCTGAAATGGACGGTATATCCCCATGGGGACTATCTGACCGGATGGAATCTGGCCCTGGAGCTGTCCCGGGCCGGGATCGGCGAGTGGGGTACGCTGATTCACAACGCCGGAATGTCCGGCGGTACCCTGTTTGCCCTGTATCAGAGCCTGATGATCCGGCTGTTCGGGCCCACCCTGGCGGCGGTACAGCTGCCTAACGCGGTATGGGGAGGCGTGAGCTGCCTGCTTACCGCCCTGATCGGCGAAAAGCTGTCCGGCTCCCGGCTTACCGGGGTGATCGCGGGAGGCATCCTGGCCTTCTGCCCCACCCTGCTCTTTGCCGCCGGAGTGCTTACCTCCATGCCGCTGTACACCGCCCTGCTGCTGGCGGGGGTGTGGCTGCTGGTGTGCCGCCCCTTTGGCAGAACGCTGCTGAACTACGGCCTGGCTGGTGTGGCCTGGGTGCTCTGCCTGGTGCTGGAGCCCGGATTGCCCGTCCCTCTGCTGGGAACGGTCGCATGGTTCCTCTTTACCCTGCCGGGGCGGAAGCGGGACGGAAGCCTGTGGAAGCGGGCGGCCGTTTTGACGCTCATCCTTCTGGCGGCCTGGCTGGCGGCGGGAGGCACCGATGTTGCGGGCGAGCTCTCCCTCCGGGCCATGGCGGAGCGGGTACGGCTGCAATTTGCGTCCTACGATTACAGCTGGGCCCGGGTGGATGGCGGAGGCCCCACCCGCAACAAGATCATTGCCACGGTGATGCATCCCTTCCTGCAAAGCTATATGCTGGGCGTCCTGCTGCTGGCCCTGTGGGGCATGCTGGCCAGGGTGAAATCGGTCAGCCGGAGCGCCCTGCTGTCCTGCGGCCTGCTGCTGGCGGGTGTGGCGGCGGCCATGGCACTGGGGGCCGACCCGGTGCACAATGGCTGGGCCATCCCGGTGTTCGCCCTGTGGGGTGCGGCTCCCGCCAGACAGCTGGCGGACTGGACGGTGCTGATGGCGGCGCCGGAGGGCGGAAAGGGCCGGAAGAAAGCCCCGCCCCTGCCTGTGCCCCTGCGGGTGGTAAAGCTGGTGGTGAGCGTGGTGGTATACGCCGCCATGGCGGCCCTGGTGCTGATCTTCTTCACCGGAAACGGCGTATTTGTCTATGAGGCATTTTGATGGAAAAATCTCGATTCAATGAAATCGGAAGCTACTATGTAATCTGGGCCGCCGCATTCCTGCTGTGGGAAGCGGCGGTCCAGCAGGCTGTGGTGGGTTCTTTCCGCTTCTGGCCGGCGGCGGGCTTCTGCCTGGCTGCCGCCGCCCTGGGCACCGCAGCCTGCGGCCTGCCGGGCCGGATAGGCGGCAAGGTGGGAGCGGTGCTGTTCCCGCTGGCCTACGCGTTTTATGGCACCCAGCTGGTCTACGCGGATATTTTCGGCTCTTACCTGTCCCTGGCATACACCGCCATGGGCGGCGAGGCGGTGACGGCCTTCTGGTCCATCGCGGCGGCGGCTATCGGACGCTGCCTGCCCAGGCTGCTGGTGATGGCCCTGCCCATGGCGGCCTTTTATGTACTGCGCCGGAAAAAGTGGTTGCCCATAGCCGGGCGGCCCTGGCGGGAGCAGGTGGCTTTGGCGGGGACGGCGGTTGTTGTCCCGGCGGTGCTGATCCTGACGCTGCCCCTGATGGGAACGGGAGCGGGAACGCCTGCCGGGGTATTTGACAGCGCGTCGGCCACCATTGACCGGCGGGCGGAGCAGCTGGGCCTGATGACGGCGGCTCTTCTGGATGCCAAGCAGACCCTGCTGGGCAGCGGCGGCGTCCGGGTGTCCGGCGGTCTGGATCTTACCGCCGGGGGCCGTGGCCCGAGAAATGTACTGGACGGAATGGATTTTGACAGGCTGGATGAGGCCACGGAGGACCAGGATCTGCGCAGCCTGAACGACTACTTCGCGTCCCTTCAGGGCACGGTGAAGAACAGCTATACCGGGCTGTTTGCCGATTACAACCTGATCGTCATCTGCGCGGAGGCCTTTTCCCCCTATCTGATCGACCCGGAGCTGACACCGGCCCTTTACCGCATGTCCAACGAGGGGATCGTGTTCCGCAACTTCTACAACAGCTTCCCCAACCTGACCACCAACGGGGAGTACGGGCTGTGTATGGGGCTGATGCCCGATTTGAGCCGTATGAGCTTTGCGGTGTCCAAGAACAACTACCTGCCCTTCTGCCTGGGCAGCATGTTCAGCCAGGCCGGGGTGGAGGCAAGGGCCTATCACAACAACATCGGCACCTTCTATGACCGTGTGAACACCCACACCAACATGGGCTATACTTTCCAGGCCATCGACTTTGGCCTGGACATGGAGCCGGGAAATCCCACCTCCGATTTGGAGATGATGGAGAAGACGGTGGATGAATACCTGGAGCAGGAGCCCTTCCACGCCTACTATATGACCTATTCCGGACACGCCGACTACTCCTTTACCGACAACGACATGAGTGCCCGGAATCAGGAGCTGGTAGCCGATATGGAGGGTTCCGAGGAGCTGCGGGCCTACTACGCCTGCCAGCTGGAACTGGAAAAAGCCGTGGAGTACCTGCTGGAACGGCTGGAGGAGGCGGGCGCTGCCGACCATACGGTGGTGGTGCTCACCGGTGACCACGCCCCCTACGGTCTGCCGGAGGAGGACTACGAGACCCTGGCCGGCGATGCGGTGGAGGAGCCCTTCTGGCAGTACCGCAACAGCTTTATCTGCTGGACGGGCGGGCTGGAGGAGCCCATTGTGGTGGATGACTACTGCTGCACCCAGGATATCCTGCCCACCCTGCTCAACCTGTTCGGCTTCAGCTATGATTCCCGGCTGCTGACCGGTCGGGATGTGCTGGCCGAGTGCACCCACGCGGCGCTGCTGAAGGACGGGAGCTTCCTCACGGACCGGATGATCTACGACGCCGCCAGCGGCCAGATCACCTGGCAGGGTGAGGAGGATGAAGATTACGCCCAGGAGCTGATTCAGGCCATGGAGGATCAACTCACAGTGTCAGCCGCCATTCTGGGCACCAACTACTATGAGTTTGCCTTCCGTACCCTGGGACTGTCCGCGGGGCAGACGGAGCGGGAGCACTATGCCAGCTATGCCGACATTGAGGGAACCTGGTATGAGGATGCTGTGGAATACCTCACCTCCCTGGGCGCCCTCAGCGGCGGCGGCACCGGAGACTTTTTGGGAGACGCGGCGGCCAGCCGGGCGGCGGTGCTGGCCATGATTACCAGAGGTCTGGGTCTGGAGGCGGGAGAGGAGAGCCCGCCCTACACAGACCTGGAGGAGGGCCTGTGGTATGTGGAGACGGTGAGCGCCGCCTGGTCGGCGGGGCTGCTGCCCACGGATGAGGAGACCTTCCGGCCAGACGACCCCATTACCGGGGAGGAGGCGGAGGAGCTCTTTGCCGCTGTCGCCCGGTACCGGGGCATGGAGGACGGAGACACGCTGGCGGAGCAGGCGGTCTCTGAAGCCATGGACCGGCAGGCGGAGGAAGGAAGCGCCCTGGGAGAGGACAGCCTGTCCCGGGGAGCGGCGGCCTATGCCGCGGCAAACCTGCTGGCAGCGCTGGAGAGCGCCGGATCGGAATAAAAGAAAAAAACAGGGCCTGCGGCATCCGGATGCCGCAGGCCCTGTTTTCAATAGGGATAGGTGCGCCAGGTATTGGCGCCGGACAGATCGGTAAACAGCAGCCCGGCAGGGGGGAGGAAGGTGAATACCATCAGGACCACCCCCAGGGCCAGGGCCAGCAGCACAAGAATACCCTGCCCCTTCTGCCAGATTTCGCCGTCCAGGAAGTAGGGCAGGAGCAGACAGACGGCCATGGAGAGAACATAGAGAATGATATCAAACAGCAGGCTCTCTCCGCCCAGAGGGATATGGTACAGGTAGCCGATCACGAGCATGAGCGCTGTGCCCAGCAGCAGGGAGAAGGCCCGGGCGCCCAGCCGGTCTTTCAGCAGGAGGCCGGAGATCAGCGTGGGCCAGTAGAGCAGCTTGGCATGCTCCCAGAGACTTTCCGACACCGGGGCGAACAGGGCGGTGACGGGGCAGGGAAACAGGTCGTAGACAAAGTGCAGGCAGCTTCCCGCCACGACGGCGGCGGCAAAGGCGAGCAGGACGGAACGGGACAGGCGGGACATGGCGACAACCCCCTTTTACTGTTCAGCACAGCCTATGCCCCCAAGAGCCGGAACATGCAAAAAATGCTGTAAGCGGAATAAAATACCGGCATAAAACGGTGAACGCCGCCGCCGTCTGGAATGGGAAAAGAAGCTAAGCCAAAGGTGCGTTTCATTGGCAGAAAAGGCGGGCCGACTTCCGGACATATTAAAATCAGCGTCGATAGACGCGAATTTGTGATGCGGAAAGGAGATGCCGGTACCATGAAAGAGGAACAAAAGGCACGGCCGTGGATGGCCGCGGCCCTGGCGGCGGCGCTGATCTTCACCTCGCTGGCGCTGACCCAGCCCGCCAGAGCCGCGGAGTCGGTGCGCACGGTGATTCCTGTGGGCCGTGCCGTGGGAATCAAGATGTTTTCCGATGGTGTGATGGTGGTGGGGTTTTCCGAGGTGGCCTCTGACGAGGGGCGGTCCGTGCCCGCTCGTGACTGCGGCCTGAAAGAGGGAGATATCATCACCCACATCAATCGGGAAGAAGTGGACACCATTGAGGATGTGCAGCATGTGCTCCAGGAGGTGGGCGGAGCGGCCATGAGCATCCGGGCCCTCCGGGAGGACGAGCCCGTCCAGTTTACCGCCCGCGCCGTCCAGTGCAGCAGCGACGGGCAGTATAAGCTGGGCGCCTGGATTCGGGATTCCATGGCGGGTATCGGGACCATCACCTACTGGGACCCCCAGTCGGGCGAGTTCGGCGCGCTGGGACACGGGATCAATGATGTGGACACCGCCCAGCTGATGCCGCTGCAGTCCGGCTCCATCCTCTATTCCGATGTGGCTGATGTGAAGAAGGGCCAGAAGGGAGAGCCGGGTGAGCTGAAGGGGGTCTTCCAGATCGATCGGGATCTGGGCAGCCTGTACGCCAACACACCGGGCGGCGTATTCGGTACCCTGAGCGATAACAGCTTTTTCCAGGAAACAGAAGCGGTGGAGGTTGCCAGCCGGGACGAGGTGCACACCGGAAAGGCGGTAATCCGCTCCAACGTGGCGGGAGACGCCACCGAGGAATATGAGGTGGAGATCATCCGTATTTTTCCCGAAAATCAGCAGGATACTCGCAACCTGATGCTGAAAGTGACAGACGCCCGGCTGCTGGAAACCACCGGCGGCATCGTACAGGGCATGAGCGGAAGCCCCATCCTGCAGGATGGAAAGCTGGTGGGCGCCGTGACCCACGTACTGGTCAATGATCCCACCCAGGGATATGGCATCCTGATTGAAAACATGATGGAGCGGGCCTAACAAAAAGGCGGGGAACTCCCCGCCTTTTTGCCGCGCTTGACAGAGAGCCGGTTTTGTGGTAGCATTCCCTTTGCAATTTTTATATGGAACTGCCACCGGGTAGTATGATGCATGCGCATTTTGTTTACGGCGTTAGGTCTTGGAAGTCGTAAATAAGATGCGCTGTTTTTTTGAGGAGTTGAGGGTGTGAAAAAGGGAAATGCTTATTTTACCGGGGTTGAAAAAGGACTGTGGCTGGTCTCTGTAACCGCCATCCTGGCGTCCAGCCTGGTGTTCCGCTCCGGAAACTGGCTCACGCTGGCGGCCTCCCTCATCGGAGCCACCTTTTTGATTTTGAACGCAAAGGGAAATGTGTGGGGACAGGTGCTGACTGTCGTATTCAGTCTGCTCTATGGCGTCATCTCCTATTCCACGGCCTACTATGGGGAGATGATAACCTATCTGGGCATGACGGCCCCCATTGCCGTGGCATCGGTGGTGTCCTGGGCCAGAAACCCTGCTCAGGAGGGGGTTCAGGAAGTGAAAGTCAACCGGCTGCCCCATTGGGAATACCCCTTTCTGGCGGTGCTGGCTCTGGCAGTTACGGCGGCGTTCTACTTTATCCTGAAAGCCTGCGGAACACAGGCGCTGGGACTGAGTACCCTGTCGGTCTTTACCAGCTTTACCGCAGCCTATCTCACCATGCGGCGCAGCCCGTTTTTTGCCATCGGTTACGCGGCAAACGATGCGGTGCTGATCGTGCTGTGGAGCATTGCGGCACGACAGGAGAGCAGCTACCTTTCGGTGGTGATCTGCTTTATGGTGTTTCTGGTCAATGACCTTTACGGGTATGTGAATTGGCTGAAGATGAAGAAAAAGCAGGCCGCTGTGCTGGTAGAGGAATTGGCATAACTGGAAAATAAATCCTGGCACAAAAGAGAAAAAGAAGAGGAAAAAAATAAAAAACAGGGGGGATTTTCCCGTATTTTTTCTGGTTGGGTCGAAGAAAGTCGAACAGAAATAGCCATAAATTTCCAGTAAAACCCTTGCGCAGACTGTCTGATTATGGTAAATTATAGATGACCGGTAAGAAGCCTTGGCCAGGCAGCAAACGCAGAGCAGGGTGACCTGCGGAAAGGGTGTCAAGATTGGAAACCAGAAAGCGGATTTTGGTGGCGGATGCCAATGAGGAGTTTCGCCGCATTTTTACGGCAAGCCTGGCGGAGCAAGCCGATATGGAGTTGACGGGTGAGACAGGCGACGGCCCGGAGGCTGTCCTGCTGGCGGAGAGCACCGCACCGGATGTGGTGGTGATGGACCTGGTGCTGGCCCGGATGGATGGGCTGGAAGTGCTTCAGAAACTGGCGGAACTCCCCCAGCGGCCCAGGGTGCTGGTGCTGTCCGGCTTTGTGCGGGGCAATGTGGCGGAGCTGGCGGCAACCAGAGGCGCGGACTATTACATGATGAAGCCCTGCAGCCTGACCACGGTGACGGAGCGCATCCGGCAGCTGGCAAACAGCGCGGTGGGCGAGCAGACCGAAGAACCGGACAGAAACCTGGAAAGCACCGTTACCTCCATTATCCATGAGATCGGCGTGCCGGCCCACATCAAGGGATATCAGTACCTGCGGGAATCCATCCTGATCGCGGTGAAGGACATGGAGGTCATCAATGCCGTAACCAAGATCCTCTATCCGGAGGTGGCAAAGCGCTTCGGCACAACCGCGTCCAGAGTGGAGCGGGCCATCCGCCACGCCATCGAGGTGGCCTGGGACAGAGGCGATCTGGAGACCTTGCAGAAATACTTTGGCTACACCGTTTCCAATGCAAAGGGCAAGCCAACCAACTCTGAATTCATTGCCATGATCGCGGACCGGCTCCAGCTCCAGCAGAAGGAGAAATGAGACGAAAAAAGATCCCCCGGGTCAGAGACGAGCTCTGGCACGGGGGATCTGAGCGTTATTGGGGAGAGGCAAACCGTTCCGCCGCCCGGCGGATTTCAGGTTCCAGCAGACGGCTCAGCTGGTTGGCGAGCACCTCCGGCTCCTCCTTCATATCATCCGAAATCCAGCGCACCAGGATTCCGGAGAGTGCGTACATGTAAAAATCCGTTAAAAAGGTCCGGTCTTCCTCCTGGAGCGTCAGGTCGCCGGCGTACAGGTCCAACAGCTTGGACACCAGCGCATGGGACAGGGAGAAAAACTGACAGTCCAGGTGGTCGCGCCCGCTGGAACGAAAGACGTGATAGATGGCCAGATGGTTTTCCTGAAGGTAGCGGAATGCCCGCATCAGCCCCTCATGCCAGTCGTCAGCACCCTGGAGAGCCTGCTCCGTCTCATGGGCCAGGAACCAGCGCAGCAGATCGTATATGTCCTGAAAATGATAGTAGAAGGTCTGACGGTTGACCTCGCAGTCCTCCACCAACTCCTTCACGGTAATGTCGTCCAGGAACTTTTTTTGCAACAGCTTTTTCAGAGAATTCGCCAGTGCGAGCTTGGTACTGGGGGCCAACGATCTCACCTCCTTGGTGCGGAGACGGCCGGTGATCAACAGGGCAGAAGGAAAGAACTAAATGTCATTATAGCACACAAAACAAAGAAATTGCAATCCTGTCCCGGATATGCTATGATGGGCCGGACAGAGAAAGAAAGGCGGTCAGAGCATGCAGAGTATTGAATTTCGGCCCAAAGGGGTCTGTTCTCAGCGTATGGAGATTGAAATGGAGGACGGTATCGTCCGCAGCCTGAAGGTGACCGGGGGATGCAACGGCAACCTCCAGGGGATCTCCCGACTGGTGGAGGGAATGCCGGTGGAGGAGGTCATCCGGCGGCTGGACGGAATCCGGTGCGGCTTCAAAAACACCTCCTGCCCGGACCAGCTGGCCCAGGCGCTCAAGCAGGTCAAGGCATAAAAAACGGGACGCCGAAGGCGTCCCGTTTTTTATCGTTTGGGCAGATCCGCCAGCAGCAGCCGGGCGTTTTGGAGATAGCGCTCCAGCATGCCGCGCAGCTCACCCTGGGGCAGCGCATCCTCCCGTACGCCGGCCAGGCTGTCCTGAGGCGGGGAGAGGCGGCTGCGGATCTGGTTGGACAGCTCCTCCAGCGGAGAATATTCCGCGGGAGACAGCGCGCCGGTCTGGATCAGGCACTCCACCTGCTCCAGCTCGGAAAACATGTTCCACAGCGTCAGCTGCATAGTGCGGTAGCGCCCGCCCTCCTCCGGGGGAAGCTGGGCGATGTAGGCCGAGACCTCATAGTAGACCATGTGAAACTGGGAGAGCAGCTCGCTGAACAGGGCGGGCTCCACAGGGTCCCGCAGGCTGCGCTGGATGATTCCCCAATAGATGGACTGGAGATAAAACAGCGTGCGCAGGTTGCGGCGGAATTGCAGGTCCTTCCGGCTGGGCAGCAGGAACCGGTTGACCACCAGCACCAGCGCCACCGCCATGCCCAGATAGAACAGACGCAGCCAGATGGCCTCGCTTTCCGCCACCGTGAGGGTGGCCATGGTGAGGGCGAAGGAGGTGGAGAAGATGGGGTGGACCCAGGTGCCGGGGGTACAGCAGTACATCAGGGCGATCATCACCAGGGAGAAGACAAACACCCCGGGCAGGCCGGGCAGATAGGGGTACACCAGATGGACGATCACACAGCCGATGGCTGTTCCGATGGGACGGGTGACCATGCGGTGGGCACTCTCCTCATAGCTGGGCTGGAGCAGCAGGAAGGCGTGGAGCGGGAACCAGTAGGTGTGCTCAAAGTCCCACAGGAAGCTGATGGTGCAGCTCACCGACAGTACCACAGCCAGACGCAGGGCAAAGCGGAATTCAAAGCTGTCGGGCGTGAGGCGCTGACGAAAGCCCGTCCACCAGTCACGCCAGGCGTGGGCGCGGAAGGAAGGGCGGACAGTAGAGGTGAGCGGCTCCCGGCACAAAAGCAGCAGCATGTGCAGCACGCTGCGGGCAAAAATGCGCAGCCGGCCCTGGGGCAGAGGCTTTGCGTCCAGCAGGGCCTGGACCTCTCCGGCCAGAGCCTCCAGATCGGCGGTGTCTTCCGCCTCGTGGAGGCGGCGGACCAGGCCGGACAGGGTGTCCATTACCTCGGGAAAAGCGGGAGTTTCCCGGGCTTCCTGCCAGGCGGCCTCGTCGCTCACCAGGTAGGAGGCCCGCTGGAACAGCAGGGCAAACAGGTGATAGTAGCGCTTCTGCTTGTCCGGCAGATGAAACAGGTGCCGCCGGTCATAGCCCAGCCGGTGGAACTTTTGGGCGGTGTCATACAGCTCCTTGCGGACGGAGGCGTTGCTGCCGTCCCGGGCCAGCAGCTCCAGCAGCTGCGACAGGCGGACCAGGGCCGCGTCGATCTGGCTGGCGGGGTCGGGCGCCCGGTGGAACAGGCGGGCATACAGCTCCAGCGCAGGAATGAGCAGGGCAAAGCAGAAGACCGCCGTTAAAAACTGCGTCTGAAATTCCGACGGGGTGAGAAGCCGCAGCTCCAAAAACACGAACGTCATGGCGAAGCCCAGGTAGCCCTTGGGGGCGAACTGGCTGCTTTTCCAGAACACCAGGAAGATAGGAACGGCCAGGTTGAGCACCACGCAGAGCACCACGTTCCGGGTGGCGGCATAGGACAGCAGGCAGAGCAGCAGAGGCACCAGGAACAGCCGGACATAGTCCGACGGCGTGTTGTACTGCTTGCGCCGGAGCTGGAACAGCGTGGTGGAGCAGGTGACGACAATGATGTACCGCTGGCCAAAGAGCAGCGAGACCAGCAGGAACTGGACCATATAAAATAAAATGGTTGGCAGGGCTTCCTTCAGACGGCTGCGGAACAGCGAAGGAAAGCCCCGGAGCGCGGACATGGCGGCCATCCGAATCCCTCCCGCCGCGGCGCATAAAACCGCGGTTTTACAAATCCTTTCCCTTTATTATAGCGGAATTGTACAGGAAAGCACAAGCACCGACAAAAAATTTCCTTCATTGAAAAAGCCGCGGAGACATTATATAATAGCTCTTACCATGAACCTGAGACGGAGGAATCACGTTTGCAAGCAAAACCCCTTGATCGCCTGCCGGTGCCGCTGATCCGGTGGTACCACGAAAATGCGCGGGTGCTCCCCTGGCGCAGCGACCCCACGCCCTACCACGTGTGGATCAGTGAGATCATGCTCCAGCAGACCAGGGTGGCGGCGGTGCTGGACTACTACCGCCGCTTTCTGGACGAGCTGCCCACGGTGGCCCACCTGGCGGCGGTGGAAGAAGACAGGCTGATGAAGCTGTGGCAGGGGCTGGGTTACTACAACCGGGCCCGCAATCTTCAAAAAGCTGCACGGCAGATCATGGAGGAGCACGGCGGAGCATTCCCGGACACCTATGAGGACATCCGGGCGCTGTGCGGTGTGGGGGACTACACCGCAGGAGCCATTGCCTCCATTGCCTTCGGCATCCCGGCGCCGGCGGTGGACGGGAACGTGCTGCGGGTGGTGAGCCGCATCACGGGAGACGAGCGGGATATCACCAAACCCCAGGTCAAGACGGCGGTGGGGGAGGCGCTGCGGGCAGTCATGCCTGTACAGGCGCCGGGAGACTTTAATCAGGCCCTGATGGAGCTGGGCGCCACGGTCTGCCTGCCCAACGGGGCGCCGCTGTGCACGCAGTGTCCTGCCCGGGCGTTTTGCGTGGCCTGTTTGACGGAACGCACGGGAGAGCTGCCCGTCAAGGCGGCCAAAAAGGAGCGGCGAGTGGAGGAGCGGACGGTGTTCCTCATTTTTTATGGAGACAAGGTGGCTTTGCGCAGGCGGGCGAAGAAGGGCCTGCTGGCCGGGCTGTGGGAGTATCCCAACGAGCTGGCTCCGGCGCCCTGCCCGGTGGAGGCGGAGTACCTGGAGGACGGCCCGGCGGGGAAGCATATTTTTACCCACATTGAGTGGCGGATGCGCTCGGTCATCGTGGGCGCGAAAACGGAAACGCTGCCGGAAGGCTGGGTGTGGGCCGACCGGGCGGACCTGGAACAGGAATACGCCGTGCCCAACGCGTTCCGCGCCTTTCAGAGCGCGGTGGAGGGACGGTTAGGAGGAGAAGAAGGATGGCAAAACTCTATTTTCGATATGGTGTGATGGGCTCCAGCAAGACGGCCAACGCCCTGATGGTGCGCTACAACTATGAGGAGCGGGGACAGGACGCCCTGCTGGTCAAGCCCGCCATCGATCAGCGGGATGGCGCCAGATTCGTGGCCTCCCGGGCGGGACTGAGCCACCCCTGCGTCTATTTTTCCGACCTGATGGCTATGACGCCTCAGCAGCTCAAGCCCTACGCCTGCATCATTGTGGACGAGGCCCAGTTCCTCAGCCGGGACGAGGTGCGCTACCTCACCGACCTGGTGGACGACTGGAACATCCCCGTGATCTGCTACGGCCTGCGGGCTGATTTCCGGGGGGATCTGTTCCCCGGCTCGGCGGAGCTGCTGGCTACCGCCGACGTGATCGAGGAGGTCAAGACCATCTGCTGGTGCGGCAAAAAGGCCCTGTGCAACGCCCGGTTTGACGAGAACGGAAAGGTCATCAAAGAGGGCGAGCAGGTGGTGCTGGGAGCCAACGACAAGTATATCGGCCTGTGCCGCAAGCATTGGAAAGAGGGCAACTTAGGGCCCGTTAAGTAAGTCGGGGGCCAGACATTCCGTGGCCAGCAGAAGGCCAAGACGCAGGCCCTGCTCAAAGGAGTACATGCCGTGGCCGGCGGCTGGATTGTTCCTCAGATTTTCCGGCCACCGGTCGGGGGCGGGCGGGCCTACGAAGTAATGGTAGAGCAGTTCCATGGTTGGGGACATGAGAACACCTCCATAATACGCAGTGAACTGTGTATTATGATGGTAACACACAGTTTATTGCGTGTCAAGGGGGAGCCTATGTTTGCGGATAGAATTCGCGTTTTGCGCGGAGAGCGCAATTTGACCCAGGCGGAAGTGGCTAAAGAAGTTGGACTTTCGCCGCGGGGCTATCAGGATCTGGAACTGGGCAGAAAGCCCAAGTATGATACACTGCTCAGCATTGCCGACTTCTACGGCGTGTCCGTGGACTGGCTCATGGGGCGCACCCAGCGCAGAGAGGTGTGGACGGAGCATTAGCATTGGCATGCCTCCGGCGGCACCGCTTTCTTTCCAAAGAAAGCGGCGGGAAAGAAAGGGTCGGGGCGGGGGATTCCGAATTTCCCCCGCCCCGACACCCCACCCCTTAAAACGGCCAAAGAGGGGGAACTGTGGTTCCCCCATCTTTGGAAACTCCCCCTTGGGGGAGGTGACGGAGGCTGCGTCAGGAAAGGAACGAAAGTTATGATCTGCAATCTCTGCCCCAGACAGTGCGGGGCGCTGCGGACGGAAACAGAGGGCCATGGCCTGTGCCGGATGCCTGAGGCGCCGGTGGCGGCCAGAGCGGCCCTCCACAAATGGGAGGAGCCGCCTGTCTCAGGGACAAACGGCTCCGGTACGGTGTTTTTTTCCGGCTGCTCCCTGGGGTGCGTGTTCTGTCAGAATGAACAGATCAGCCACCGGGATTTTGGTGCGGCCATTTCGATCTCCCGGCTGCGGGAGATCTTTTTTGCGCTGATCGGCCAGGGCGCCCACAACATCAATCTGGTCAATCCCACCCACTATGCCCACGTGGTGCGGCAGGCGCTGGAGGAGCCCCTGCCGGTGCCGGTGGTGTGGAATTCCGGCGGCTACGACCGGGTGGAGACCCTGAAAGCCCTGGAAGGAAAGGTGCAGATCTATCTGCCCGACTACAAATATCACACCCCGGAATACGCAAAACGGTATTCCGGGGCGGAGGATTACCCGGAGGTCGCCCGGGCGGCGATTCTGGAAATGTTCCGGCAGACCGGGCCCTGTGAGTTCGGGGAAGACGGCTTGCTCAAGCGGGGCGTCATCGTCCGGCATCTGCTGCTCCCCGGAAAACTGGCCGAGGCCAAGCGGGTGATGGACTGGGTGCGGGAACAGTTTGAGCCGGGACAGGTGCTCTTTTCCCTTATGAGCCAGTACATCCCCTGGGGACGGGCGGCGGAGTTTCCCGAGATCAACCGGCGGGTCCGTCCCTCCGAGGCAAGAGCGGCGGAGCGGTACATGGCTGACCTGGGCCTGGAGGGCTTTGCCCAGGGGGTGGAGGCCGCCCAGGCGGAATACATCCCGCCCTTTGATCTGACCGGCATTTGATTCAGGCCAGCAGGGCCGCCATATCCGGAGGCAGGGGAAGCTCCCAGCACATGGATGCGCCGGTGACCGGATGGGTCAGGGACAGACGGGCGGAATGGAGGGCGGGCCGGGAGATCAGGCTCTGCTCCTCCGTGCCGTAGAGAAAGTCACCGGTGAGGGGACAGCCCAGGTGGGCCATGTGGACCCGGATCTGGTGGGTGCGGCCGCTGTCCAGCTCCAGCTCCACCAGGCTGCGGCCGTTGGCGGCGCGCAGGGTCCGGTACCGGGTGCGGGCCCACTGGCCCTCTGGGTCCACCCGGCGGGCAATGACGGAGCCGGGGGCGCGGGCAATGGGCGCATCCACGGTTCCGGAGGGGGGCTGGGGCGCGCCGTCACACACCGCCAGATAGAGCCGGCGGAAGGCGGGCGTATGGAGCTGCAGCTTCAGCTGCTCCTGAGCATGGGCGTGCTTGGCCACCACCATCAGCCCGGAAGTGCCTTTGTCCAGGCGGTGGACCAGATGGATGTCTGCCAAGAGGCCGGTCTGCTGATAATACCAGGCGATGTGGTTGCAGAGGGTGCCGTCCGGCCGGCCGGGGCCGGGATGGACGGGAAGGCCGGGAGCCTTGTTGACCACCAGGATATCCTCGTCCTCATAGACCACATCCAGAGAACCGGGGGTGGGCGCCATATCCAGCCTGGGGTATGGATCGGACACCAGAGCTGAGAGCACCTGACCTTCCGCTGCCCGCTGGCCGGTGATGGCGCGGACGCCGTCCAGCAGAATGCCGTCCTCCAGCTGCTTGATCCGGCGGATCACGGTGCCGGACAGGTGCAGGTCCCGGCGCAGCAGCGTATCAATCTTCTCGCCGGACTGTGCCGGCGTGACCGTCAGCGACAGGCGGCGGGGGGCTTGGGTTTCCATAAGAGCCTCCTGCTTCACTTTTTTTCCAGTATAGCATGAAATGCCCCGCTTTTCAAAGAGCCGCTTTTGTAGTATAATATCTCTTATAGGATGCGGGCCGATCCTTCGGCCCGCTCTATTGGAATCGAGGTGCTCCCATGGCGGAAAAACTGGGTATTTACGTCCACATCCCCTTCTGCCGCAGCAAGTGCGATTACTGCGACTTCTACTCCCTGGCCGGGCGGGAGGACAGAATGGACGATTATCTCAAGGCGCTCGTCGCCCACATGAAGGAAACCGGGCCCCTGACCAGGGGCAGCCAGGTGGACACGGTATATTTCGGCGGCGGCACCCCCAGCTATTTTGGGGAAAAACGGCTGAAAGAGCTGCTGCGCACCATCGCAAAGCGGTTTGATCTGGCCAAGGACGCCGAGATCACTGTAGAGTGCAATCCGGACAGCGTAAATCTCAAGATGCTCCAGACCCTGCGGCGGGCGGGTGCCAACCGGATCTCCCTGGGCGTGCAGTCCGCCAACCCCTGCGAGCTGAGCTGCCTCCACCGGCCCCATGACTTTGAGCAGGTCAAGGCGGCGGTACAGGCGGTGCGGGCGGCCAAGTTCAAAAATCTGAGCCTGGACCTGATCTACGGCCTGCCGGGGCAGGATATGGCCGGGTGGCAGGACACGGTGGAGCAGGTGCTGGCCCTGGAGCCGGAGCACCTGAGCTGCTACGGCCTGAAGGTGGAGCCGGGCACCCCGCTGGACGACCGGGTGATCCGGGGCGAAAAGCTGCCCGACGACGATACCCAGGCCGACATGTACCTGTGGATGGTGGATCGGCTGGGCAGAGACGGCTACAAGCAGTATGAGATCTCCAATTTCGCCCGGGCGGGCTTCCAGTCCAGGCACAACCTGAAATACTGGATGGGACGGCCCTACATCGGATTCGGGCCGGGCGCCCACTCCGATTTCGGCGGGCGGCGCTACTCCTTTATCCGGGACCTGGAGAAGTATATCTCCGGCGTGCTGGACGGAGGCGCGGTGATCGACGAGTCCGAGCTCATTCCCCAGCGGGAGCGGGGCAGCGAGTATCTGATGCTGCGGCTGCGTACCACCAGAGGCATTGAGGAGTGGGAGTACCGGCGGGAGTTCTTCATGAACTTCGACCCCATTGAGCAGAAGCTGGAGGAGTATGAGCACCGGGGCTGGGCGGAACGGCATGACCGGCGCTGGAACCTGACGCCCAAGGGCTTCCTGGTTTCCAACCAGCTCATCGGCGAGCTGCTGAGCATCCAGGAGGAGGCTACCCTGGAGAAGACCCTGCCCCGCCTCAAGCAGGGCAGGCCGGAGCCGGGACAGAACGTCTGAAGAAAGTTGTCTGAATCCGGAATTTTCGGTCGATTGGACAGAGCATGGCCCTCGCTTGTTTACAAGCGGGGGTTTTTGTGTTAACATAATGCCATCTTTGATCTTTCCGCATACGACTTAGGAGGAACGCGATGAAAAAAATGATGCGGCGGGGCGCGGCGCTGGGGCTGGCCCTTGCGATGACGGTGACGGCGGCCGGCGCCTCCAACGCGCTGGGCTGGGACGTACATAAGAGCAGTGTGCCGGTCTCCCAGGGGACAACGCTGGGGAAAAACGTGTTTTGGAGCGACACCTATTCCGACCTGCGCACCGAGTACTTTGTCAGCTATACCCCCAATGAGAATGTGACGCCTACTGTGGCTTACGGGAACAAGGTGCTCTCCAAAGCCACGCTCTCCTCTATGGCCCAGACCCTGGAAAGCCAGGGCAAGCGGGTGGTGTCCGGCCTCAACGGCGACTGGTACGTGGTAGCCACCGGCGCCACCACCGGCCTGGTGGTCACGGACGGCATCGTACGGGCCACGCCCTACTACACCACCGCCTGGGCCATTGGCTTCCAGGAGGATGGCAGCGCCTTTATCGCCCAGACCGGCCTGACCACCACGGTGAATTTCGGCGGGCAGGACTACAAGCTCACCGGCGCCATCAACAAGGTGCGGCAGACCAGCAAGAACGGGGTGGGCGGCCTGACCCTGCTGACCTCCGATTTTGCCTCCACCACCCAGAACACCCAGCCCGGTGTGGATGTGGTGCTCACACCGGTGGACGACGGCACGGGAACGGCCGCCCTGGCGCCCACCATCGGCAAAACGGTGACCTACACCGTGGATCAGGTGCTGGAATCCACGGGCGCCATCGCCATCCCTGAGGGGAAGGCGGTGCTTACCATGAACGCCAACGATGACGCCAATATCCTGGCGGCCCTGCGGGCCCTCCAGCCCGGCCAGCAGGTCACGCTTTCCGTCACGGCTGCCGACGAGCGGTGGAACACCGCCGTGGAGGCCCTGGGCGGCGTGTACAAGATCGTGACCAACGGGCAGGTGGCCTCCGGACTGGATGCCTCCCGCACCGCCTGCTCCGCCGTGGGCATCAAGGCGGACGGTACCCTGGTGTTCTACGCCATGGACGGCAGTCAGCCCGGCTACAGCGTGGGTGCCAACCTGACCCAGGTGGCCCAGCGGCTGGTGGAGCTGGGCTGTGTGGATGCCATCAGCATGGACGGCGGCGGCTCCACCACCATCGGCGTTACCTATCCCGACAAGAGCGGCATGCAGGTGGTGAACAAGCCCTCCGACGGCGCACAGCGGTCCAACAGCACCGCCATCTTCCTCACCACTACCTTGCAGCCCACCGGACAGCTGGCGGGTTACTATGTAACCCCCAGTGATCAGATGCTCCTCTCCGGGGCTCAGGTCCAGCTGTCCGCCACCGGACTGGACACCTCCTATTACACCACCACGGGCAACACAGTGAACTGGTCGGTGACCAGCGGAGGCGGAACCGTGGACGCAAACGGCCTCTACACCGCCGGGACGGAGAGCGGATTCTCTCAGGTCACGGCCAGCGACGGCACCTATTCCGGTACCGCCTACCTGACTACGGTCAAGACCCCCGATTCCATTACTCTGACCAATGAGAGCACAGGGGCGGCGATCAGCTCCCTCAATCTCAGCCCCGGCCAGCAGGTGGATCTGAAGGCCTCCGCGGTCTATCGGAAGATGGCCCTCACCGCTCAGGACAGCTGCTTTACCTGGTCGGCCCAGGGCGAGGCAGGTACGGTGGATCAGAACGGCGTATTTACCGCCGGAAGCAAGAGCGCCAGCGGTACCCTCACTGTTTCCGCCGGCGGAAAGACCATCAGCATCCCGGTGAGTGTGGCCGGACACGTCAAGACACTGGAAAATGGTGAAGGCAGCCTGACCGCCTTTACCGGAACCGATACCGCCTCCGTTCAGGCGGAGACCAGCCTGGGATATGTCCACAACGGCAGACAGAGCCTGAAGTTGAGCTATCAGGCGGGGACCACGGGAACGGCCAAGCTGAATACCTCCCTGAGCATCCCCTCCGGCGAGAGCTGGATCGGCATGTGGGTCTACGGCGACGGGTCGGGCAACACCCTGATGGCTACGGTCAATGGCCAGACCACCAGCCAGATCCTGCTGACCGCCCTGGACTTTACCGGCTGGCAGTATGTGATGGCTGAGCTGCCGGATGGAACCACCTCCCTCACGGAGCTGTCGGTGATTTACGGCGGTGCGGAAGGGAAGCAGAACGGCACCATCTGGCTGGATCAGATCGTGACCGCCAACGAGAAGATTGTGGATTCCGCCGCGCCCACCGTTACCGTCAAGGTCAGCGGGACGCAGCTCACCGCCACGGTCAGCGACGACGTGGATCAGACCATCCCCCAGGCCAATGTGTCCGTGACCTATGACGGCGCCGCGCTTTCCTTCACCTGGAATGAGAGCAAGGGCACCCTGACGGCCACGCTGCCCGCCGCCGACAGCGGTTACCACCGGGTTTCCGTCACGGTGAGCGACGCCAGCGGGAACCTGGCCCGGGCCTCGGCGGACATCAAGCCCTCTGCCCAGCGTACCTCCCCCTTCGGGGACATGACGGGCCACTGGGCGGAGCCCTATGCCACCTTCCTCTACGACCAGGGGATTTCCCAGGGTACCGGCGGCGACGTGCCCCAGTACCAGCCCAACCGGAACATCACCCGGGCGGAGTTCTTTGCCATGGTGGCCCACTGGATGGATCTGGACCTGACCCAGTACAGCGGGGTGGAGCTGCCCTTTGCTGACAAGGACAAGATCCCCGACTGGGCCATCAATGAGATCAAGGCTATGTACAGTCTGGGTCTGCTCCAGGGCGCGGAGAGCGCCGGCGGCCTGATGTGCAATCCCACCGCCACCATCACCCGGGCGGAGGCCATTACTCTGCTGGGCCGCACCCAGGCCAAGGGCTACGCCCAGGCGGAGCTGACCGCCTTTACCGACGCCGGGCAGGTACCTGCCTGGGCGGCGGAATACACCGGAATCCTGGTTGGCCAGGGCGTGGTGAGCGGCACCAATGACCAGATCCGGCCCAGCGGCCTGCTGACCCGCGGCGAGGTGGCCAAGCTGCTCTACGCCATGCTGTAAACAGACAGAGAGGAGAATTTTTATGCTGACGCTTTGCTATCCCAAGTGCACCACCTGCAAGAAGGCCCTGGCCTGGCTGGAGGCCAAGGGGGTTGCCACTGACGTGCGGGACATTAAGCTGAACAATCCCACGGAGGAAGAGCTGAGACAGTGGCATCAGCTCAGCGGCCTGCCCCTGAAGAAGTTTTTCAATACCAGCGGATTGCAGTATAAGGCCCTGGGCCTGAAGGACAAGCTGCCCGGCATGAGCGAGGACGAGCAGTTCGCCCTGCTGGCCACCGACGGGATGCTGGTCAAGCGGCCCCTGCTGGTGGGAGACGGGTTTGTCCTGGTGGGCTTCCGGGAGGCGGAATGGGCGGAAAAGCTGGGGTGAGCCGCATGCTCTATCTGGAGAGCGCCAGCACCGACCCTTACTACAACCTGGCCCTGGAACAGGTGGTTTTTGACGGGCCAGGCCAGCATGAAACCTGCTGTATGCTGTGGCAGAACCACAACACCATCGTGGTGGGCAAGCACCAGAACACCCTGCAGGAGGTCAACATGGCCTATGTGCGGGAGCATGATGTCCGGGTGGCCCGACGCCTCTCCGGCGGCGGTGCGGTCTACCACGACATGGGGAATGTCAACTTTACCTTCATTGCGCCACACCAGGGGGCGGAGATGGACTTTTCCGCCTTCTGCAGGCCGGTGGCCGCCGCGCTGGCCCAGCTTGGCGTTACGGCTGAGATCAGCGGGCGCAACGACATGACCATCGACGGGAAAAAGTTTTCAGGTAATTCCCAGTATATCAAGCACGGCCGGGTGATGCACCACGGCACAATCCTCTACGACTCCGATCTCAGCGTCGTGGGGCAGGCGCTGCGGGTCCCGGAGGACAAAATCATCTCCAAGGGGTTGCAGTCGGTGCGCAGCCGGGTCACAAACGTGAGACCCTATGTGAAGGAAGACCTGCCCACATCGGAATTCCTGGCGCGGCTGCGGCGGGCGCTGTGGGACATGCACCCCATGGAGCCGCTGGAGCTTACACCGGAACAGCTGGAGCGGACGGAACACCTGCGAAAGACGCTGTACAGCACCTGGGAGTGGAACTTCGGCGCTTCGCCGCCCTGCCAGATCGTCAAAAAACGCCGGATCGAAGGCTGCGGGCAGCTGGAAATCCACATGGATGTGGAACAGGGCGCCATCCGGACCCTCCACTTTTACGGGGACTACTTCAGCGTAGAGGAGCCGGAGGAGCTGGCCGGGCTGCTGCTGGGCTGCCCACTGGAGGAAGATGCCCTGAGCCGCAGGCTGGAGGGCAGAGACCCGGCCCGGTATTTCAGAGGCCTGGACAGGACGCAATTGCTCGGATTGCTCCTCCAATAAGCCGGACAGGAAAAGACGGGGCGCGGCCACCGCGCCCCGTCCTTCATGTATAAAATACACAAAAAACGGAAAGGCTGAGGGTAACCAAAGAGAAGAAAAGGGAGAAAGAATTTTTCTTTGATTTTACAAAGATATGTGGTATAATGTATGCGTATAGGAGCGCACGGAATTTTTATGTGCCGATCCGTTTTGTGTTTACCGGGCCGCCCCTGGCCGGCCCTTGGATACCCCGGAAGGTGGGAAGCCCTTCCGGCGGAAGGAATAGAGGGTTGCTGCTTTGACAAAATACGTGATTCACGGCGGAAAACCGCTGTTTGGTGAGATCGATATCAGCGGCGCGAAAAACGCCGCTGTTGCTATCATTCCCGCCGCCCTGCTGGTGGACGGGAGCTGCCGCATTGAAAATATTCCCCAGATCAGCGATGTGACGCTGATTCTGAACATCCTCCAGGAGCTGGGCGCCGATGTGCGCACCGTCAACCGCACCACTGTGGATGTGGACTGTTCCCACATCCGCAACGCCAAGGTGCCGGAGGAGCTGGCCCGTAAGATCCGGGCCTCTTATTACCTGATTGGCGCTCTGCTGGGCCGGTTCGGCTCCGCTGAGGTGCCCCCGCCGGGCGGCTGCGACTTCGGCGGCCGGCCCATTGATCAGCACATCAAGGGCTTTGTGGCTATGGGGGCCGAGGTGGACGTCCGGGGCGGCTTTATTCATGCCAGGGCGGAGAAGGGCCGGATGCAGGGTACCCACGTCTATCTGGATATCGTCTCTGTGGGCGCTACCATGAATATCATGCTGGCTGCCGTGCTGGCCGAGGGTATGACCGTCATCGAAAACGCGGCCAAGGAGCCCCACATCGTGGATCTGGCCAACTTCCTCAACTCCATGGGCGCCGACATCATGGGCGCCGGTACTGACGTCATCAAGATCCGGGGCGTGGACCGCCTGACCGGCGGCACCTACTCCATCATCCCCGACCAGATCGAGGCGGGCACCTATATGGCCGCTGTGGCTGCCGCCGGGGGAGAGGTCCTCATCAAGAACGTGATCCCCAAGCATCTGGAGTGCATCACCGCCAAGCTGCTGGAGATGGGCGTGACGGTGGAGGAGCGGGACGACGCCGTTCTGGTGCGCCGCACCGGAAAGCTGACCCGCACCAACGTGAAGACCCTGCCCTATCCGGGCTTCCCCACCGATATGCAGCCTCAGATCGGTGCGGTGCTCTGTCTGGCAGAGGGTACCAGCGTGCTTACCGAGGGCGTGTGGGACAACCGCTACCGCTACGTGGATGAGTTCCGCCGGATGGGCGCCCAGATCCAGGTGGACGGCAAGATCGCCGTCATCGAGGGCGTGGATCATCTGACCGGCGCCCGGGTGCAGGCCTGCGACCTGCGGGCGGGCGCGGCAATGGTCATTGCCGGGCTGGCCGCCCAGGGTACCACGGAGATCGGCTGCATCCACCACATTGAGCGGGGCTATGAGGACATCGTCCGCAAGCTCTCCGGCGTGGGGGCGGACATCCGGGTGGTCGTTACCCCGGACGAGGACAAACAGGCTCAGGTGGGCTGATTCATCTGAATGACATGCTTCAGGCGGGGGCCTTTCCCCCGCCTGTTTTGCGTAAAAAGGAGCGATTTTGTGCTGGAACTTTGCACCCTGGCCAGCGGCTCCAGCGGCAACTGCCTGCTGGTGAGCGACGGGGCCACCCATATCCTGGTGGACGCGGGCATCTCCTGCCGGCGGATCACCACCGCGCTGAAAAACCTTGGGATCGACCCCAAAGAGCTGGCCGCCGTGCTGGTTACCCATGAGCACACCGACCATATTTCCGGGCTGGCTACCATGACCAAGCAGCTGGCGGTGCCGGTGTATGCCAGCAAAGGCACCGGACGGCAGATGTGCTACCGCATCCCCTTCCTGGAGGATGTGCTCCACACCTTTACGCCGGGGGACTGCTTCTCCCTGGGCGGAGTGGATATCGAGACCTTTCCCACCCCACACGACGCCGCGGAGAGCAATGGCTACGCCCTCAGCGCCGGGGGAAAGAAGGCGGCGGTGGTCACCGACCTGGGCCATGTGACCCAGGCGGTGTCCGACGGCATCCGGGGGGCGGAGCTGCTGGTGGCGGAGGCCAACCACGATGTGGAGTGGCTTCAGTCCGGGCCCTACCCCTATTTCCTGAAAAGCAGAATCCTGGGCGACCACGGGCATCTGTCCAATGAGGCGGGGGCTGACCTGGTGTGGCAGGCGGTGGAGGGAGGCGCCCGCACCGTGGTGCTGGCCCACCTTTCCCAGGAAAACAACACCCCCCAGCGGGCCTACGATGTGGTGTGCGCCACCCTGGAACGGCGGGGAGCCAGCGTGGGCCGGGACGTGGCGCTGGATGTGGCGCCCCGGGCGGAGACGGGAAAGAGGTACCGGATATGAAAGGCATCGGTGTACATATCATCTGCGTGGGCAAGCTGAAGGAGAAGTTCTATACCGACGCCGCGGCGGAATACGTCAAGCGGCTGGGCGCCTACTGCAAGTTCCAGCTCACCGAGCTGCCCGAGGAGCGGCTGCCCGCCGACCCCTCCCAGGCCCAGATCGACGCGGCCCTGGAAAAAGAGGCCCAGGCCGTCCGGGGGAAGATCCCGAAGGGCGCGGCGGTGATCGCCATGTGCGTGGAGGGGAACCTCCTTTCCAGCGAAAAGCTGGCGGCAAAGCTGGAGCAGTGGTCGGCAGGAGGGACCAGCAGCCTGGTTTTCCTCATCGGCTCCTCCTACGGCATGCACCCCTCCCTCAAGGACATGGCCCAGATGAAGCTGTCCATGTCCCCCATGACCTTCCCCCACCACCTGGCCAGGGTCATGCTGCTGGAGCAGATCTACCGCTGCTTCAAAATCCAGGAGGGCTCCGGGTACCACAAGTAAAGAACAGGAAAAAATTTGCATATTATCCTGCGAAATGCCGGAGGATGGGGTAGATATACCGGGACTTTTATGGTATAATCACCAAAGCAGCAATGCTCGATCTGTGAATTTAAGGTATAGGAGGTAATTCCAATGTCCTATCGTGATGTATATGAAAAATGGCTGGCCAGCCCCGCCCTCAGCGAGGCGGAGAAGGACGAACTCCGCGCCATCGCCGGTGACGAGAAGGAGATCGAAAGCCGCTTCTTTGCGCCCCTGGAGTTCGGTACCGCCGGGCTGCGGGGCACCATGTGCGTGGGCCTGCACCAGATGAACGTACATGTGATCCGGCACGCCACCCAGGCCTTTGCCGAGGTCATCAAGGCTGAGGGCAAGGAGGCCATGGAGCGGGGTGTGGCGGTGTGCTACGACTGCCGCAACAATTCCGACGCTTTTGCCAAGGAGACTGCCTGCGTTATGGCGGGCAACGGCATCAAGGTGCGGCTGTTCGACGCCATGCGTCCCACTCCCGAGGTGTCCTTCGCCGTGCGTGAGTACCACTGCATCGCCGGCGTCAACGTCACCGCCAGCCATAACCCCAAGGAGTACAACGGCTACAAGGTCTACTGGCAGGACGGCGCTCAGCTGCCCCCCCATCACGCCGAGGCCATTGCCAAGAAGATGGAGGAGCTGGATCTGTTCGACTCCATCAAGCAGATGGACTATGACGAGGCGGTGAAGTCCGGCCTCATCACCCTGATGGGTGCGGAGACCGACGAGAAGTTCCTGGAAAACGTCATGGGTCAGGTCAACGACAGGGCCGCTGTGGAGAAGGTGGCCGACACCTTCAAGATGGTGTATACCCCCTTCCACGGCACCGGATACAAGCTGATCCCCGAGGCCCTGCGCCGCCTGGGCATGAAGCACGTGATCTGCGTGCCGGAGCAGATGGTCATTGA
>CALWXT010000012.1 GCA_944385575.1 uncultured Flavonifractor sp.
TTTTCCTCCAGACCGTGGAGCAGGGGGTAGAGGGAGCCGGCCTTCAGATGAAAGGTGTTGTCAGAGCGCTGCTTCAATGTCTCAATCATCTGGTAGCCGTACAGATCGCCGTCTTCCAACAGCTTCATGACCAGCAGTGCCATGCTGCCGCTGACCAAACTCCTGTCCAGTTCCATGTGCTGCCTCCTATATATAGTTTATCTATATATGAGATTATATATCGGTAACCTATATATGTCAAGGCCGGGAATGGCACCTTATGGTTCTGCCTTGTATTTTGGCGAAAAGTACCCTATAATACAAATATCTATGCTGCCAGGCGGACAAAGGGGGAAACCACATGGCGGGCGGAATTTTCAATCCGGAAAACGGAATTTACCGCTTTACGGAAAAGCTGGCGGATCTGGTGATCCTCAGTGTGTTTTGGTTGGTCTGTTCCATTCCGGTGGTTACCATCGGGCCGGCCACCGCGGCGCTGTACAATACGGTGGCCCGGTGCATTTGGGGAAACGAGCGCAACAGCTGGGGGATGTTTTTCCGCACCTTTCGGAACAATATAAAGGTAGGGGTGCTGACTACGCTGGTCATCCTCCCGGTGGCGGTGGTGCTGGTCTTTATCCAGGGACTGCTCTACCGGACTGCGGTGGAGCAGGTGGGTTATGTGCTCTACATCGCCTATCAGGTGTTCCTCCTGCTGCCGGTGGGGGCAGCCTGCTACCTCTTTCCTGTACTCTCCCGTTTTACGTTCCAGACCGGCGGGCTTCTGGTCAACTGCCTCAAGCTGGCCGTGGCCCATTTGCCCACCACGGTGCTGCTGGGAGTGATCCTGTCCCTGGCGGTGTGGGCCTGCTCCATCCTGCCGCCGCTGATGGCTGTGCTCCCTATGGTGGTAGCTTGGCTTCAGGTCCCGCTGTTGGAACGGATCTTCCGCCCCTATATTCAGGAGCAGCGGGGCGAGAGCGAAGATGTATAAATAAAAAACGGACCGCCGGGAGGCGGTCCGTTTTTCTATGAATTCATAAGCGTGGGAACAAGCTGCGCCAGGTGGAGGGCCAGTGTGCGGTGGCTCTCCCGGGTCAAGTGCATGTAGTCGGTTTGGTTCTGCTCTAGTCCCAGCTGATTGGCGTCCAGGAAGGCGCAGCCCAACTCCCGGGCGGCGGCCCGGAACTGGCCGGGTAGCCGCAGGGACTTCTCCACGCAGCCCGCGCCCATCTCCTGGGCCACCGGGGAGCGCTCCACCCCCTTGCCGATGGCCAGGGGCGCGATGATGAGGATGTTGGGTGCCTGGGGATGACGCCAGCAGTCAATGGCCTGGGCTTTGCGCACCAGGCGGGCAAGCCCTTTTCCAATGGCGCAGGCATTGGCGCTCAGCCGCTCCTTGGTGTCATTGGTGCCCAGCATAATGATGAGTAGATCCACAGGCGCGTGGCTTTTCAGACAGGGATAGAGGTAGGGCAGAGCAGGCATGCCCTCCTCCACCGGGTCCTCGAAGACGGTGGTGCGGCCGGGCAGACCTTCCTCCAGCACCAGATAGTCCGGACCCAGGGACTGCTGAAGCAGGCAGGTCCACCGTTCCCCCTCGTTGAAGCGGAACAGGGGTGCGTCCGGACTGTAGCCGTGGGTGTTGGAATCCCCCAGGCAGACAATGTGGCGGCGCATTTACTTGAGCTCAGGCAGGGAGGCGGCGGCCACGGACTGGCCCACACGGCGGGCCTTCTCGTCGGGCAGGGTGGGATTGATCTTGCCGGCGACCTCGGGGTACTCGTCAGCCAGCACCTGCTTGCAGGTATCCAGGATGATGTCGCCGCCCTTGCCGGACATGACCCGGCCCAGCAGCAGCACGTGCTTGAAGCCGTAGAAGTGGTGGTACAGCGCCAGGGAGTGGCCCAGGTACACGCCGATGGAGCGGTAGATGGCCTCGGCGGGGGAGTTGGGCTGCTCCATGAGCTTCTGGACTTCCTTCAGCTTCTCGGCGGGGGAGAGGTCGGGGGAGAGGTTGATGCCGGCGGCGGGTGCCAGCTTGATGACGCTGTCCTGAGACAAATACTTCACGCCGCAGCCGATATCGCCCGACCACTCGTCCTCCATGGCCTTGGGGCTGACATCCACGGGGGCGAAGGCCAGCTCACTGAGCCAGCCGGTGATGTTGCCGTTTTCATCCACGTAGCCCACGGCCTCGCTGGTACCCATGGCGATGCCCAGAATGTTGTTTTCCTCCAGGCTCATGGCACCGGCCAGGGCAGATACGTCACCGTCGTTGGCCACAACATAGGGCACGTCGCCGAAGGTATCGGTGATGGCACGGATGTAGATGTCCTTCACCTTGGCGTCAAAGTCCTCCTTGGGCACCTTCAGGAACAGGGAGGCCACCATAGTGCGGTTCTCGATGTAAATGCCGGCGGAGGACACGCCCACGGCATCCACCCGGGGCATGTGGGCGGCGGCGGACTTGAGGGCGGAGACGATGCCCTCATAGTGGTAGTCGGGATCGGCGGTGGTTTTGGGGAACCACACCACTTCCTCGGAGAATACCGGCTCGCCGTCGATGACGGCGGACACCTTCCGGTCGGAGCCGCCGGCATCAAAGCCAATGCGGCAGCCGCCCAGATGACGGCCCACGGAATGCGGGTTGCTGTACTCGGCGGGCAACTCGTCGCAGTACACCACCTCGAAGGGCTTCTCGTACACGTTGGACATGAAATCGGCGTCAAAGGCCCGGGCGCCGCCGGCGCAGTAGGTGGCCTGCATGGCCTGGCAGATTTCCTTGTCGCCGCTGATGTACACCTTGAAACCGCCCTTCATCCAGAGCAGCATCTTGATGAGCCGGTCCACATAGTACCGGTCGGCCTCGGCCATATCCGGGGTGCCGTGGATAAAGGTATTGTAGACCGCCACCTCACCGCCGGCCCGCTCCACCGCGATGCCCAGGGGCTTTTTCGCGTCCTTCAGAAAAGCGGTGCAGAACTTGCCCAGAGGGAGAAAGCCGGGGTCCAGCTCCGGTACGTGTTTGACAGGGACTTCAATTCCAAGATGGTTCATAACCAATCCTCCTTTTGTGTGAAACAAACAGCTTTCCTTGCTTATAGGCTACCAGTTTTTTTAAATCTGTCAAGCATATTTTCAGCGTTTTGAAAATTATTTTCTTTTTTCCCTTGACGGAGGGGGTGACGGCGGGTATGATGGTGGCAGTGAGACGGGCTTTTATTTTTAGAAAGGTGGGTTTTGATAACGATGGATATGACTGCTCGCCTGCAAGGGCATCAGAAATGGATTCAGGCGGAACTGGAGCGCAGCGTGGCGTTCTGGCTGAAGAACGGTATGGATCTGGTACATGGAGGTGTTTACACCTGCCTGGACCGAGAGGGAAAGGTGTTTTCCACCGATAAGAGCGTGTGGATGCAGGGCCGCTGTGCCTGGACCTTTGCCTATCTGTGCCACGTGTACGGAGTGAAGGAAGAGTGGCTGAACGCCAGCCGCAGCTGCCTGGAGTTTATGGAGAAGTACTGCATCAACCGGGAGGCCGGCAACCGCATGTACTTCACCGTTACCGGCGACGGCAAGCCCCTGCGTCAGCGCCGCTACTGCTTCTCTGAGGGATTCTATGCCATCGCCAACGCGGAGTATTACGGTGTGACCGGCGACAAGGTCTGCCTGGAGCGGGCCCGGGCGGCTTATGAGCTGATTTGGAACCTGAACCAGGGCCTGATTCAGGACCCCACCGGCATGGGTCCCAAGACCATTCCCGAGACCCGGTCCGGCCGCGCCCTGGCCAACCCCATGATTTACCTGAACATCACCTCCGTGCTGCGCCGGGTAGACCCGGAGCAGGAGGCCCTGTACGATCAGCGGGCTGCCCAGTGTGTGGATGAGATCTTCCGCTACCACTATAAACCCGAACTGGGCTGTACCCTGGAGAGCGTGGGCCCCAACGGTGAGTTCCGGGGCGATGTCACCGAGGGCCGCGTGGTCAACCCCGGCCATGACATCGAGTGCTCCTGGTTTCTGATGGAGGACGCCAACCGCCGCGGAAACAAGGACCAGCACGCCACCGCTGTGAAGATCTTTGACCAGGCCATTGAGGTCGGCTGGGACTACGAGTACGGCGGTCTGCTCTACTTTATCGACTGCCTGGGCCGTCCCCCCGAGGCCTATGAGCACGACATGAAGCTGTGGTGGCCTCATGATGAGATCCTCATCGCCTCCCTGATGATCTACCGCGACACTGGCGACGAGAAGTACCTGACCTGGTTTGAGCGCACCCTGGACTACTGCAAGGAGCACTTCTCCGACCCCGAGTACGGCGACTGGTACGGCTATCTCCGCCGGGACGGCAAGCCCACCATGCCCGCCTGCAAGGGTTCCACCTTCAAGGGCCCCTTCCATCTGCCCCGTATGCTCATCATGTGCGACCAGATGCTGGGGCAGCTGCTGGGCAAAGAATGAGAGGGCGCCCATGCCCTTAAGTAACGTATTTGAGAAAATCAATACCGAGTACTATGAGCTGACCAGCGCTGAGAAAAAGGTAGCCGATTACGCGGTGATCCACCAGCAGCGCACCCAGTTCATGTCGATCTCCGAGCTGGCGGAGGAGGCGGGGGTGGCGGAAGCCACCATTTCCCGCTTCTGCCGGCGGTTGGGGTACAAAGGGTACAGCGCCTTCAAGCTGGCCATCGCCAACGCTACCGCCGGCCGGACCGAGCTGCCCGTCCGTGAGGACGAGGTGCTGCCGGCCGACAGTGTACAGGAGATGGCGCGCAAGGTGTATGACACCGATCTGGAGGCCATGACCCAGACCCTGGAGCTGATCCGTCCGGAGGCCATCCGCAGGGCGGCGGACATGGTGGTGTCCGCCAGCCGGGTGCTGTGCATGGGGCAGGGAGGGTCCATGATTCTCTCCCAGGAGTGCGCCCATCTGTTCAGCACCATCCAGATGAATTTTACCGCCGTGATAGACTCCCATCTGCAGGCCATCGCGGCCTCCCAGCTTACCCCCAGTGACGTGGTGATCTACTTCTCCTATTCCGGCTCCACCAAGGAACTGCTGAAAAACATGCGCATCATCCGGGAGCGCAAGGCGCGGGTCATCCTGATCACCCGCTTCCCCAAGTCTCCGGGAGCCTCCTTTGCCGACATCGTGCTCCAGTGCGGCTCCCGGGAGGGCCCTCTGCAGGGCGGCTCCGTAGCCGCCCGGGTGGCGCAGCTCTACCTGATCGACGTGCTGTTCGGCGAGGTGTGCCGCCGGGACCCGGAGGGTTCCCATATGCGCCAGGAACTGGTGGCTGAAGTGCTGTCAGAGAAGCATATCTGACAGGGATGAAAATGAAAGAAATTTGCAGAATAAAAAAGAATAGAAAAAATTTTCGGAATCATATTGACAAAACTTGTGGGTCACTGTACAATCTATACAAGCGATTCCGGAAGGAAAAGAATCAATTTTATTAAAAATGAGGAGGATATGACAATGAACATGAAGAAGCCTCTTGCCCTCCTGCTGGCTGCCGGCCTGTCCCTTGGCCTGGCTGCCTGCGGCAATGGCTCCCAGGGCAGCACTGAGACCCCCGCGGCCGGCGGCAACACGCCCAGCGGTGATCAGACCGCCATCACCATCTGGACTTACCCCATCGGCAAGTTCGGCGATAAGGAGTCCGTGGACGCCCTGATTGCCAAGTTCAACGAGGTGCACCCCGAGATCTCCGTCACTCTGGAGACTCTGGACTATCAGAACGGCGATACCCAGGTGACCGGCGCCATCACTGCCGGTACCACTCCCGACATCATCATGGAGGGCCCCGAGCGTCTGGTGACCAACTGGGGCGCCGCCGGCAAGATGGTTGACCTGTCCGACCTGTGGACCGACGAGGTGAAGGCTGACATCGCTGCCACCAGCGAGTCCGTGGTCAGCGCCTGCCAGCTGGACGGCAAGTACTATGAGTATCCTCTGTGCATGACCACTCACTGCATGGCCATCAACTACGAGATGTTTGAGAAGGCCGGCGCTCTGCAGTACATCGACGAGGAGACCCGCACCTGGACCACCGAGGACTTCCAGGCTGCCATGCAGGCCCTGAAGGACAGCGGTGCCGCTCCCGTCAACGGCATTGTCTACTGCGGCGGCACCGGCGGTGACCAGGGCACCCGCGCTCTGGTGAACAACCTGTACTCCGGCACCTACACCAACGCCGAGCACACCGAGTACACCGCCAACTCTCCTGAAAACGTGGAGGCCCTGACCCTCCTGCAGACCATGGTCAACGACGGCCTGCTGACCTCCGACGCCAGCTTCGTGGCTTCCGACGAGTTGCAGCAGTTCGCCAACGGCACCGCTGCCATGACCTTCTGCTGGAACGCCTCCAACAAGGCTCAGTATGCTTCTCAGGTCGCCTTCACCCCCTTCGCCATGGCTTTCCCCTCTGACGACGGCACGCCCGAGCTGTGCGGCGGCATCTGGGGCTTCGGCATCTTCGACAACGGCGACCAGGCCCGCATCGACGCTGCCAAGGAGTTCATCAAGTTCGTGTGCGATGGCGATCAGGCTGTTGAGAGCGTGCAGATGACCGGCTTCTTCCCCGTGCGTGCCTCTCTGGGCAACGTCTATGCCGGCACCGAGCAGGAGGCTGACGCTGAGGAGTTCCTGAAGCTGATGCCTTACCTGGGCGACTACTACAACGTGACCGGCGGCTGGACTGAGCAGCGCACCCTGTGGTTCAACATGCTGCAGCAGGTCTTCTCCGGCACCGATCCTCAGACCGCTGCCGACGACTTTGTGTCCCAGGCCAACGCCAATATTAAGTAAGCGGCAGATAAGCAGTTGTATTGAAATCCTTTGTGCCCGCTCCCTGTACGAGAGGGGGCGGGCACAACTTTATTATCTCGCAAGACCGAAAAAGAGGGGGAGAGATCTATGGCGCAAAATCCCGCACCGGCTGTCGCCGGGGGAAAGGTCAAAAAGCAAAAACGATCCCAGTTCTCCGGCATGAGCAAGGCGCTGGTCCGGAGAGAGACTATTTCTGCCTACATGTTCCTGCTGCCCAGCCTGATTTTCTTCGTGGGATTTGTGGTGATCCCCATGATCATGTGTCTGGTGTACAGCTTCCTGGACATGGGGCTGGACGTCGGTTCGGCCAAGTTCATCGGACTGAGCAACTATGTTGAGATGTTCAATGACCCTGTGTTCCGCAAGGGCCTGCTCAATACCGTGATTATCGTGGTGGTGGCGGTGCCCTCCGTTACCGCTTTTTCCCTGTGGGTGAGTTCCGCTATCTATCAGATGAAGGCGGTCACCCGGTCCTTCTTCCGCTGTGTGTTTTATCTGCCTGTGGTCACCGGCACCGTGGCGGTCACCGTTGTGTGGAAGTGGATGTTCAATACTTACAACGGCCTGATCAACCAGGTGTTCGGCAGCACCCACAATTGGCTGGGCGATCCCAGCACCGCCCTGGCCTGTATCATCATGATCCTGTTTACCACTTCCATCGGCCAGCCCATCGTGCTTTACGTGGCGGCTCTGGGCAACGTGGACCAGTCTCTGGTCGAGGCGGCCCAGGTGGACGGTGCCACCAAGCTCCAGGTGTTCTGGAAGATCAAGTGGCCCCAGATCATGCCCACAACTCTGTATATTCTGGTGATTACCACCATTAACTCCTTCCAGTGCTTCGCCCTGATCCAGCTGCTGACCCGCGGCGGACCCAACCACGCCACAGACACGATCATGTACTACATCTTCGATATGGCGTACAATGTCCACCGATTCGGTTATGCAAATGCCATGGGCGTGATCCTGGCCATCATCATTGCGATTTTCTCTGCTATTCAGTTTAAAGTCGCCAAGACGGACAACGGTTAAGGAGGTGAGAGGATGAATTCCGCAAAGAGCAAGCTGTCCGGTACTTCCACCGGCTATAAGGTGTTTACTATCGTGATCCTGGTGCTGCTGGCGATCTTCTTCATCTTCCCACTGTACTGGATCATCACCGGCTCCTTCAAGGACGCCGCCACTATCAACGCGCCCAATCCCCAGTGGTTCCCGCTGAACCCCACGCTGGAGAACTACGCCAAGCTGTTTAAGCAGCCCGCCTTCCAGTGGCTGCTGAACATTATCATCATCTGCGTGGGCGCTCTGGTGCTCACCTGCCTGACCGCCTCTCTGGCCGGTTACGCGCTGGCCAAGAAGCGCTTCTACGGCCGGGGCATCCTGTTCACCATCATCATCTGCGCCATGGCTCTGCCCAAGCAGGTCATCGTTATCCCCCTGCTTCAGGAAATGAGCATGATCGGCCTCCACGACACTCTGCTGGCCGTCATCCTGCCCACCGTCGGCTGGCCTTTCGGCGTGTTCCTGATGAAGCAGTTTGCCGAGACCATCCCCACCGAGATCCTGGAAGCCGCCCGTGTGGACGGCGCGGGCGAACTGCGCACCTTCTTCAGCGTAGTTTTCCCCATGATCAAGCCGGGTATCGGCGCGCTGGCCATCTTCACCTTCGTGAATACCTGGAACGACTACTTCATGCAGTTGATCATGCTGAACAGCCGCGAGATGTGGACCCTGCCTGAAGGCATTGCCCGTCTCCAGGGCGAAATGTCTTCCGACTTCGGCCTTATCATGGCCGGCGCCACTCTGGCCGCCGTGCCCATCGTGGCGGTGTTTATCGCCTTCCAGAAGTACTTCACCCAGGGCATTTCCATGGGCGCCGTCAAGGGCTGATTTCTGCCTATCAAGATTGAGAGAAGGAATATAAAATGAGCGATCTGAAGAAATACCAGGGCGTTATCCCCGCCTTTTATGCCTGCTATGACGAGGCAGGCAACATCTCCCCCGAAGGGGTCCGCGCCCTGACACGTCACCTGATCGAAAAGGGCGTCAACGGCCTGTATGTGGGCGGCTCCTCCGGCGAGTGCATTTACCAGAGCGTGGCTGAGCGCAAGGTAGTGCTGGAGAACGTGATGGCCGAGGCCAAGGGCAAGGTGGTTGTCATCGCCCACGTGGCCTGCAACAACACCGCCGACAGCCAGGAGCTGGCCGCTCATGCCGAGAGCCTGGGCGTGGACGCCATCGCCGCCATCCCCCCCATCTACTTCCACCTGCCCGAGTACGGTATTGCCGGCTACTGGAACGACATTTCTGCCGCCGCCCCCAACACCGACTTCATCATCTACAACATTCCCCAGCTGGCCGGCGTGGCGCTCACTCCGTCCCTGCTGGCTGAGATGAAGAAGAACCCCCGGGTCATCGGCGTGAAGAACTCCTCCATGCCCGTCCAGGATATCCAGATGTGGCGTGACGCCGGCGTGATCGTGTTCAACGGTCCCGACGAGCAGTATGTCTCCGGCTTGGCCATGGGCGCCTGCGCCGGTATCGGCGGCACCTACGCCGTTATGCCCGAGCTGTTCCTGAAGGTCTATGACCTGTTCCACAAGGGCGAGATGGAGCCTGCCCGTGAGATCCAGAACGACATCTGCCGCATCATTTATAAGATGTGCTCCGCCCACGGCAACCTGTATGCTGTGATGAAGGCCATCCTGGCCAAGAAGGGCGTGAACTGCGGCTCCGTCCGCAAGCCCATGCCCGGCCTGATTGCCAGCGACGCCGCCGTCGTGGACGAGGCCGCCGCCATGATCGACGCTGCTATCGCCAAGTACTGCTGAATATAGGAGAAGATCGGTATGCGAATTTATCAATCGGAAGATTACAATGCCATGAGCCGTCGGGCGGCCAATATCATCTCCGCCCAGGTGATTTATAAGCCCGACTGCGTGCTGGGCCTGGCTACCGGTGGTACCCCCGTGGGCACCTATAAGCAGCTGGTGGACTGGTACAAGAAGGGCGACCTGTCCTTCGCTGAGGTGCGCTCCGTCAACCTGGATGAGTACCTGGGCCTGTCCCCCCACCATGAGCAGAGCTACCGCTACTTCATGCAGAGCAACCTGTTCGACCATATCGACATCAAGCCTGAGAACACTCACGTGCTCAACGGCCTGGCCAAGGACCCCCAGGCGGAGTGCGCGGCCTACAACAAGTTGATCCAGGACCTGGGCGGCATTGATCTGCAGCTGCTGGGTATGGGCCACAACGGCCACATTGCCTTCAACGAGCCCGGCGACGACTTTGGCCTGGAGACCCATGTGGTCACTCTGACCGAGAGCACCATCGAGGCCAACAAGCGCTTCTTCGAGAGCCGGGACGAGGTGCCCCGCCACGCCCTGAGCATGGGCATCAAGAACATCATGAATGCCCGGCGCATCCTGATGGTGGTCAGCGGCGAGGATAAGGCGGATGCGGTGGTCAAGGCCTTTGCTGGCCCGGTCACCAAGGACGTGCCCGCCTCCGTGCTGCAGCTGCACCCCGACGTGACCCTGGTGGCCGATAAGGCTGCCCTGAGCAAGCTGGTGGAAGCGGGTGTGCCCGTATGCGGATAACCGGCGGTCAGGTTTTCGACCTGCATGAGGGGTTCGTCCAGCGCGATGTGTGCTTTGATGGCCGCCTCCTTTCCAATTCCAGCACTGACGGTCAGAGCTATGATGCGTCCGGCTGCTATGTGATCCCCGGCCTTACTGACCTGCACTTCCATGGCTGCAAGGGGTATGACTTCTCCGATGCCGACCCGGAGGGCCTGCAGGTCATGGCCGAGTACGAGCTGTCCCGGGGCGTGACTCAGATCTGCCCTGCCGGCATGACTCTGCTGGAGGAACAGCTGACAAAGGTGTGCCAGGTGGCTGCCGCCCATAAGGAGGCCGACAAGCCCGGTGCCGCCCTGTGCGGCATCAACCTGGAGGGACCCTTCCTCTCCATGGCTAAGAAGGGTGCCCAGAACGGCGCCTGGCTCCACGCACCCGACGTGGCCATGTTCCGGCGGCTGATGGCCGCTTCCCATGGCCTGGTCAAGCTGGTGTCCCTGGCTCCCGAGGAGCCCGGCGCCATGGAATTTGTGGAGGCTGTGGAAGGGGAGGTCACCGTTTCCCTGGCCCACACCACTGCCGACTATGATACTGCCATGGAGGCCTTCCGGCTGGGCGCCCGTCAGGTGACCCACCTGTTCAATGGTATGCCTCCCTTCAGCCACCGCGCTCCCGGCGTGGTAGGCGCCGCCCTGGACACGCCCCTGTGCAATGTGGAGCTGATCTGTGACGGTGTCCATATCCACCCCTCTGTGGTGCGGGCGGTATTCAAGATGTTCGGCGCCAAGCGGGTCATCCTGATCTCCGACACCATGCGGGCCGCCGGTATGCCTGACGGCGCTTACACCCTGGGCGGTCAGGATGTGACTGTGAAGGGCAAACATGCCACCCTGGCCGACGGCACCCTGGCCGGCTCGGTCACCGATCTGATGAACTGCATGAAGACCGCAGTTTCCTTCGGCATCCCCCTGGCGGACGCCGTGCGGGCGGCGGCGGTGAACCCCGCCAAGGCCATCGGCATTTTCAGCCGGGCAGGCAGCCTGGAGCCCGGCAAGCGGGCCAATGTGGTCATTCTGGACGAGAATCTGGACGTAAAGGACGTCTTTTTCCGCGGCAAGCTGGTCAGCCGCTGAAGCGCAGCCCCCAAATCAGGCCTCCCGGCCCTACTCCATTCCCATAGGACCGGGGGAGCTGTTAAAAAGGAGGAAAAACCGCCGGCCGGCGGTGCGGCAGTGTGGAGACCTGCCGTAAAGCCCGCGGGGTAACCACTCCCCGCCGGGCGAGAGGGTATTTGCGGAGGCATTGCCCTTACGGCCAATGAATATGGCAACGGTATCTCTGAAGGGTATCAAGAAGATCTATGACAACAAGGTGACCGCCGTCCACGACTTCAATCTGGAGATCGCGGACAAGGAGTTCATCGTGCTGGTCGGCCCCTCCGGCTGCGGCAAGTCCACCACCCTGCGGATGGTGGCCGGCCTGGAGGACATCTCCGAGGGCGATCTGATCATCGGCGGCAAGCGGATGAACGACGTGGAGCCCAAGGACCGGGACATCGCCATGGTGTTCCAAAGCTACGCTCTCTATCCCCACATGACCGTGTATGAGAACATGGCCTTCGCCCTGAAGCTGCGCAAGGTCCCCGCCGACGAGATCGACAAGAAGGTGCGGGAGGCTGCCGCCATTCTGGACATCACCCAGTATCTGGACCGCAAGCCCAAAGCTCTGTCCGGCGGCCAGCGTCAGCGTGTGGCCATCGGCCGCGCCATCGTCCGTGATCCCCAGGTCTTCCTGATGGACGAACCTCTGTCCAACCTGGACGCCAAGCTGCGTAACCAGATGCGTGCCGAGATCATCAAGCTGCGCCAGCGCATCAACACCACCTTCATCTACGTCACCCATGACCAGACCGAGGCCATGACCCTGGGCGACCGCATCGTTATCATGAAGGACGGCTTCATTCAGCAGATCGGCACCCCTCAGGAGGTGTTTGACCGTCCCGCCAACCTGTTTGTGGCCGGCTTTATCGGTTCTCCCCAGATGAACTTCTTTGATGGCAAGCTGTCCAAGAAGGACGGCAAGTATCAGATCAGCGTGGGCGAGGCCGTGATGGTGCTGGCAGACAAGGCCCAGAAGCTGCTGACCGAGAAGGACGCCGGCGACATGGATGTGGTCGTGGGTGTCCGCCCCGAGCACATCACCTTCGCCACTGTGGCTGGTTCCCACACCATTTCCAGCAAGGTGGATGTGTCCGAGATGATGGGCAGCGAGGTCTACCTCCACGTTAACGCCGTGGGCAAGGACGTGGTGCTGCGTGTGCCTACCGTGGACCTGCCGGAGGAGCATCGCGCCGGCATCCCCTACGGCACTGAGATCAACTTCACCTTCCGTCCTGAGCTGATCCACCTGTTTGATCCCAAGACCGAGCGCAACCTGATCTATTAAGTAAAAAAAGAACCGCGGACCATCGGTCCGCGGTTCTTTTTTTATTCTGGGTCTACCGGGTCAACCTCCACGGGGTGAATCTTGCGGTACTCCTTGGTCCAGCGGGAGAGCTGGAACAAGGTCCACAGATCGGCGACCCCGGAGTACAGCAGGGAGATGCCGATGAGCCGCACCAGCGCGGTGCCCGCCAGCATGGGGCGGAAAACCACGACCAGGCCCAGGACCACCGTGATGAGAGAGAGGATCAGATAGAGGGTCCAGCCCATATGCTCCATTCGACGCAGCTCCATAGCCCGCTTCAGGTTAAGCAGGCCGTCAATGAGGATATACAGACCCAAAATCACGGTCAGGATGCTCTGGAACAGGGTGGGCTGGAACAGCAGCACCGCACCTACGGCGGCAGCCACGATGCCCAGCAGCAGGGTAAGGAAGCTGCCGGCTGTACGCATCTCCTCCCGGCAGAACCCCACAATGGAGATCACACCGTAGAGCAGCAGAATGCCGCCGGTGAGATAGCACAGCGCGTCCATCACCGTAGCAGGCCAGATAAGGAGCACCAGACCCAGCAGTACGTAGAGAACAGAGAGGAGCACAAAGCTGACGCTGAGGTTTTTCAGACGGTCTCTCATGGTACAGACCTTCCTTTCTTACAGGCTGGGCAGCTTACTGCCAGCCCTTGCATACATCAATCCAGCCGGCACTGTTTGCCAGCTGGGACAGCTCGTCACAGTTGAGCTTCACCGCAGAAGCGGCGTTGCCTGCTGCCGGATAGATGGTGTCAAACCGCTGGAGGGACACATCCAGATAGGCGGTGACATTGGGGTGGGTGATGGCGAAGGGACACACGCCGCCGATGGTATGGCCCGTGAACTCCACCACCTGGTCGGGGGTAAGCATGGTGGCCTTATGGTGGAACTGGGCCTTGAACTTGGAGTTGTCGATCTTGGCGTCCCCGGCGCAGACGATCAGGACAGCCCCGTCCTCATGGATGAAGGAGAGAGTCTTGGCGATGTGGGCGGGCTCGCAGCCCACTGCCTGAGCGGCCAGCTCCACCGTGGCGCTGGACACGTCAAACTCCTGGATGCGGTCCTCGTAGCCCCGCTCCCGCAGGTAAGCCCGGCAGGCTTCAATAGACATGGCTTACTTGCCTCCCTTTTTGGCTTCCGCCTTAGCCAGGAAGCGATCCACCGTGATAATGAACCGCTCATGGGTGCCGCCGCCGATGGCGCCGGCCTCGTCAAAGGCCTTGACGGTGAAGGTGAGCTTTTTGCCTTCAACGGCGGTGAGCTCGGCCTCCGCCCATACCTTCATACCCACGGGGGTGGCGGCGTCGTGGGTGACGTCCAGCTTGGTGCCCACGGTGCCCTGGCCCTCCTCCAGATGGGCCTGCACGGCATTGACGGCGGCATTTTCCATCAGGGCGATCATATAGGGGGTGGCAAATACGGGCACCAGACCGCTGCCCACGGCAGCGGCGGTATTCTGCTCGGTGACCACGGTTTCCGCCTTGCCCTTGCATCCAACAGTGAGAGACATATGCGTTCAAACTCCTTTCGATTCCAGCATCCGCTTCAGATATTGCCCGGTGTAGCTCTCCGGACAGGCAGCCACTTCTTCGGGGGTACCGGTGGCCACGATGGTGCCGCCGCCGGACCAAGCCCCATGGGTCAGGACCCATGGGGACCCCGGAGATTTTATCTGCTCGGGCGGAGTGAATCCGCCCGGCATCAAGGTTTTGGCCTGCGGCCAAAACGCTTGTGTGGCGGCTCCGGCGGCGGCTTCACTTCAGCATTCGCTTGAGATATTGCCCGGTATAGGAGGCGGCGCACTGCGCCACCTCCTCCGGCGTTCCTGTGGCAACGATAGTGCCGCCGCCGGAGCCGCCCTCAGGGCCAAGGTCGATGATATGGTCGGCGGTCTTGATGACATCCAGATTGTGCTCGATAACAACCACCGTGTTGCCCACATCCACCAGTTTCTGGAGCACCTCAATGAGCTTGTGGACGTCGGCGGTGTGCAGACCGGTGGTGGGCTCGTCCAGGATATAGATGGTCTTGCCGGTAGAGCGCTTGGCCAGCTCAGTGGCCAGCTTCACCCGCTGGGCCTCGCCGCCGGACAGCTCGGTGGAGGGCTGGCCCAGCTTCACATAGCTTAGACCCACCTCGTAGAGGGTATGCAGCTTGTTGTACAGCCGGGGCAGGTGCTCGAAGAAGGGGAGAGCCTCCTCCACCGTCATGTCCAGCACCTCGTAGATATTTTTGCCCTTGTAGCGTACCTCCAGAGTTTCCCGGTTGTACCGCTTGCCCTTACATACCTCGCAGGGCACATAGATGTCGGGCAGGAAGTGCATCTCGATCTTAATGAGGCCGTCGCCCTGGCAGGCCTCGCAGCGGCCGCCCCGGACGTTGAAGGAGAACCGGCCGGGGCCATAGCCTCTGGTCTTGGCGTCGGGGGTGGAGGCAAACAGGTCACGGATGTCGTTGAACAGTCCCGTATAGGTGGCCGGATTGGACCGGGGGGTGCGGCCGATGGGGGACTGGTCGATGTCGATGACCTTGTCCAGGAATTCCTCGCCCTCGATGGCGGCGTGCTTGCCCGCCCGGGTTTTGGCCCGGTTTAGATCGGCGGCCAGCCGCTTGTAGAGGATTTCGTTGACCAGGGAGGACTTGCCGCTGCCGGAGACGCCGGTGACGCAGGTGAAGGTGCCCAGGGGGATGGACACGTCCACATTCCGCAGGTTGTTTTCCGCCGCGCCCTTGACGGTGAGGAAGTGGCCGTTGCCCTTCCGGCGCTCCGTGGGTACGGGGATCTGCTTTCGGCCGGACAGGTAGTCGCCGGTGATGGAGCCGGGGGTGTTCATCACTTCCTCAGCGGTGCCGCAGGCCACCACCTGACCGCCGTGGACGCCGGCGCCGGGGCCGATGTCCACGATATAGTCGGCCTGGCGCATGGTGTCCTCGTCATGCTCCACTACAAGAAGGGTGTTGCCCAGGTCTCGCAGGTGCTTCAGGGTGTCCAGCAGCTTGTCGTTGTCCCGCTGGTGCAGGCCGATGGAGGGCTCGTCCAGGATATAGAGCACCCCCATCAGGGAGGAGCCGATCTGGGTGGCCAGCCGGATGCGCTGGCTCTCGCCGCCGGAGAGGGTGGCTGCCGCCCGGCTCAGGGTCAGGTATTGCAGCCCCACGCTCTGGAGGAAGCCCAGCCGGTTCTTGATCTCCTTCAGGATGCGGTCTGCAATGAGCATTTTCTGCTCGGACAGCTCCAGATGGTCGATGAAGTCCAGGGCGTCAGTCACCGACTTGCGGCAGAACTCGTCGATGTTCAGGTCCCCAACGGTGACCGCCAGGGCCTCCTTCCGCAGCCGCTTGCCGCCGCAGTCGGGGCAGGGCCGCTCGCTCATGCAGTCCTCCAGATCCCGGCGCATGGCGTCGGACTGGGTCTCACGGTAGCGCCGCTCCAGATTGTTGATGATGCCCTCAAAGGGCTGCATCAGGGTGCCGTGGCCGTTGGCCCGGTCGTAGGTCAGCTTCAGCTTTTCCCCCTTGGTGCCATAGAGGATGATATCCATGATCTCCTCCGGCAGATCCTTCACCGGGGTGGTGAGCTTGAAGCCGTATTTTTTGGACAGAGCCTCAAAATACATCCGGGAGATGGAATCACCCTTGATGTTGTTCCAGCCGGAGGCGGTAATGGCTCCGTCCAGAATGGACAGTTCCTTGTTGGGGATGATGAGGTCGGGGTCCACCTTTAGCTGGGCCCCCAGGCCGGTACAGGTGGGGCAGGCACCGAAGGGGTTGTTAAAGGAGAACATCCGGGGGGAGAGTTCCTCAATGGAAATGCCGCAGTCCTCGCAGGCATAGTTCTGAGAAAACAGGATGTCCCGGTCCTCACCCACGATGTTGATGACCACCAGGCCGCCCGCCAGATTGGAGGCTACCTCCACGCTGTCGGTGAGACGGCGTGCGATATCCTCCTTGATGACCAGACGGTCCACCACAATCTCGATGTTGTGCTTCTTGTTTTTGTCCAGCTCAATGGCCTCAGTGAGATCATACAGGGAGCCGTCTGCCCGCACGCGGACATAGCCGGACTTCCGGGCGTCCTCAAAGATCTTCTGATGAGTGCCCTTTTTGCCCCGCACCACCGGAGCCATCACCTGGATGCGGGTGGCTTCCGGGAGGGCGAGCACCTGGTCGATGATCTGGTCGATGGTCTGCTGCTTGATCTCCTTGCCGCACTTGGGGCAGTGAGGGGTGCCTACCCGGGCCCACAGCAGACGAAGGTAGTCATAAATCTCCGTGACGGTACCCACGGTGGACCGGGGGTTTTTGGAGGTGGTCTTCTGGTCGATGGAGATGGCAGGGGACAGGCCGTCAATGTAATCCACGTCGGGCTTCTCCATCTGTCCCAGGAACATCCGGGCATAGGAGGACAGAGACTCCACATACCGGCGCTGCCCCTCGGCGTAGATGGTGTCAAAGGCCAGGGAGGACTTGCCGCTGCCGGACAGGCCAGTGAGCACCACCAGCTTGTCCCGGGGAATATCCACGTCGATGTTCTTTAAGTTGTTGGCCCGTGCGCCTTTGACGGAAATATGGTCCAGCATAAATGAGGAACTCCTTTAAACGATCAATAGCCGAACAGCTTGGCCACGTCGGTCAGCATGTCGCGGATGGGCAGGTTGTAGGGGCAGCGCTTCTCGCAGGCGCCGCACATGACACAGGAACCGGCGTGATATTGCAGCGCCTTGTACCGTGCCACGGCCCAGTCGGCCAGCCCGTACTTGCGGGCGTAGTTGGCCATCAGGAAATTCTGAGGGATGTCGATGCCGTTGGGGCAGGGGGCGCAGTAACCGCACCGGCGGCAGAACTGGGTGCCCAGCTCCTTGCGGATGGCGGCACACTGCTCCAGCTCCTCCTGGGTCAGGGGACCGGTCAGATCCACCGCGGCGTTGCGGTCCACCTCCTCGGGGGAACCCATGCCGGGAATGGAGATGTCGATGACGCCGGAGGCGGCGATGTACCGCAGAGCCAGCTTCCAGTCGTCCAGATTGCCGCCGGCCATGGGCTTCATGGCGATGGTGGCAATGCCCTTCTCCCGGGCCAGGGTGAGGGTGTCACGGCCCTGATCCTCCACGATGTTGAAGGGGAACATGACAGTCTCGATCTTGTCGGCGTACTGCTCCACCAGGATCTTCATGGCATCGGCGCTGTGGCAGGTGACGCCGATGTGGCCGATCTTCCCGGCTTCCTTGGCTTCGGCCAGGGCGGCATAGGCGCCGTCGGGAGAGAAGACCTTCTCGATCTCCTTTTCCGGCATGTTGTGGAGCTGGTAGATGTCAATATAGTCGGTACGCAGGTTTTTCAGGCTGATGTCCACGTCCTTGGCCATGGATGCCTTGTCCCGGGCCATGCTCTTGGTGGCCAGGATAAACTTGTCCCGGCGGCCCTCCAAGGCGGCCCCCAGATATTCCTCGGACACGGTGTAGCCCCGGGCGGTGTCGATATAGTTGATGCCGTATTCCTCCAGCTTGTCCACCACTGCCATGGTGTTGGCGGCGTCGGCGCGCTGAATGGGGATGCCGCCGAAAGACACCACGGCGGCTTTGAGACCAGTTTTACCTAAGGTGACGTAATTCATGTGGAAAACCTCGCTTAAACTTGGGTATGACCCAGAATGAAACGGATTAGGATTGTCCCCGCAGCTCGATGATGCGGTCCCGCAATACAGCGGCGTATTCGAATTCCAGACGCTTCGACGCCTCCCGCATTTCTTTCTCCAGCTTGGCGATGGCGGCCTCCTTCTCCTTCTTGGACAGGGCCTGCTTGGAGTGGGGGAGCTCGCCCTTGTCCTCGGACAGATCGATCACGTCACGGACGGACTTGATGACCGTCTTGGGGACGATACCGTGGGCCTGGTTGAAGGCGTCCTGCTTGGCACGTCTCCGCTCAGTCTCGTCGATAGCCCGGCGCATGGAGGGGGTGATGGAGTCGGCGTACATGACCACCAGGCCCTGGGCGTTGCGGGCGGCCCGGCCGATGGTCTGGATGAGGGAGGTCTCCGAACGGAGGAAGCCCTCCTTATCGGCGTCCAGAATGGCTACCAGGGACACCTCCGGCAGGTCCAGGCCCTCACGCAGCAGGTTGATGCCCACCAGTACGTCGAAGGTGCCCAGCCGCAGGTCCCGAATAATTTCCATACGTTCGATGGTGTCGATATCGTGGTGCATGTAGCGCACCTTGATGCCGGCATTGGTGAGATAGGCGGTGAGATCCTCCGCCATTTTTTTGGTGAGGGTGGTGACCAGCACCCGCTCCTTCCGGGCGGTGCGGTCGTTGATCTCGCCGATCAGGTCGTCGATCTGGCCTTCCACCGGCCGCACCTCGATCTTGGGGTCCAGCAGGCCGGTGGGGCGGATAACCTGCTCCACAATCTGGCCGGAGCGCTCCCGCTCGTACTCGCCGGGGGTGGCGGAGACATATACCACCTGGTTGAGCCGCTTCTGGAACTCCTCAAATTTCAGGGGGCGGTTGTCGAAGGCACAGGGGAGGCGGAAGCCGTAATCCACCAGAGAGGTCTTCCGGGCCCGGTCGCCGTTGTACATGGCCCGCACCTGGGGGAGGGTCACGTGGCTCTCGTCAATGAACAGGACAAAATCCTTGGGGAAATAGTCCAGCAGGGTGTGAGGCGGCGACCCGGCGGGCCGGCCCTCGATCACCCGGGAATAGTTCTCGATGCCGGTGCAGTAGCCCAGCTCCTGCATCATTTCCACGTCGTACATGGTACGCTGCTTGATGCGCTGGGCCTCGATGAGCTTGCCCTCCTTTTCGAAGAAGGCCACCCGATCCTCCAGCTCCTTGTAGATCTCCTGGATGGCGGCGTCCATCTTCTCCTTGGGGGTGACATAGTGGGTGGCGGGCCAGATGGGAATGGTGGTCAACCGCCGGATAGGGGCGCCGGTGACCACGTTGATCTCGGAAATGCGGTCGATCTCGTCCCCGAAGAACTCCACGCGGATGGCGGAATCCTTCCAGTAGGCGGGGAAGATCTCCACCGTGTCCCCCCGGACCCGGAACATGTTGCGCTCGAAGGCGATGTCGTTGCGCTCGTAGCGGATATCCACCAGCTTTTTCAGCAGGGTGTCCCGCTCCATAGTGGCCCCCACACGGAGGGAGACCATCATCTTGGCAAAGTCCTCCGGCTCGCCCAGACCGTAGATGCAGGAAACCGAGGATACCACGATCACGTCCCGCCGCTCCATCAGGGAAGCGGTGGCCGCCAGCCGCAGCCGGTCGATCTCCTCATTCACTGCCGAGTCCTTTTCAATGAAGGTGTCGGTGTGGGGAATATAAGCCTCGGGCTGATAATAGTCGTAATAGGACACGAAGTATTCCACCGCGTTGTTGGGAAAAAACTCTTTGAACTCAGCGCACAGCTGGGCGGCCAGGGTCTTGTTATGGGCCAGCACCAGGGTGGGACGCTGGACCGCCTCGATGACCTTGGCCATGGTGAAGGTTTTGCCCGAGCCGGTGACACCCAGCAGGGTCTGCTCGTCCAGACCATTCTCGATGCCCGCCGCCAGGGCGGCAATGGCCTCAGGCTGGTCGCCTGCCGGCTGATATTCACTGACTACTTCAAATTTCGGCATACCATCACCTCGCGTTCCTATTCTACCAAAACAAATGTTCTATTTCAACTGATAATTTCATGGCCGGTAAAAACCGCTGTCCCGGAGAGACACCATGTCGTCGTCCACGAAGATCAGGTGATCCACCAGCGCCACCCCCAGGGTGTTCAGGATGGGAGCTAGACTGTTGGTGGTAGCGATATCCTCATCGGACGGAAAGGCGATGCCGGAGACATGGTTGTGGGCCAATACCACCGCCGAGGCGTTGAGGGACAGGGCGGCCTCTGCGATGAGCCGGGTGGTGATGTTGACCGCATTCACGTTTCCCTCTCCCAGCCTGCGGATGCCCAGTACCTTGTGCTTGCCATCCAGGCAGAGCAGACACAGCATTTCGTTCCGGGCGCCGAAGAAGTAGGGCCGCAGCAGGGTATAAAAGTCCCGGGTACTTCTGGCTATATCGTCCACCTGGGTGCGGACGGTGAGATAGCGGCCGGAAAACTCCTTCACTGCCTTGAACAGGACGGCGGCATGCTCGCCCACGCCCTTCACCTTCTGCAACTCCTCCGGCGTGGCGTCCAATATCCCCGCCAGGGAGCCGAAGTGGTCGATCAGCTCGTGGGCCAGGGGATTGGTGTCGCTGCGGGGATTGGCGTAAAAGAGCAGCAGCTCCAGCAGCTTGTGGTCGGGAAAAGAGTCCGGCCGGGCCAGAAATTCAGTTTTCAGCCGCTGACGGTGACCGTCGTGGGTGCCCATGGCCGGACCTCCTTTCCACGCAGCATTACCGGGCGCCGTACTCCTTCAGGTAGGCTTCCATTTTGCCCTTCATCTCATCGTCGATATACACCTTGCCGTCGATCTCCTTGTTGTGGAGGAAGGCAATGATCTCCTTCACGGTGACGATGGGGTAGACGGCGATGCCGTAGTCCTCCCGCAGCTCATCCAGGGTGGAGCAGTCCTTGGTGCCCCGCTCCATCCGGTCCACGGACACGATGAGGGCCTTCATGTGGACGTCGGCCACGTGCTTGAACAGCTCGATGGTCTCACGCACGGCGGTGCCGGCGGTCACCACGTCCTCCACGATGACCACGTCGTCCCCGTCCTGGGGCTTGTAGCCCACCATGGAGCCGCCCTCGCCGTGGTCCTTGGCCTCCTTGCGGTTGAAGCAGTAGGGCAGGTCACGATCATAGTTGCGGTACAGGGAGGCGGCGGCGGTGACGGCCAGAGGGATGCCCTTGTAGGCGGGCCCGAACAGGCAGGTGACCCCGTCGGGCAGGTTCTCCTGGATGCAGGCGGCGTAATAGTCGCCCAGCTTGGCGGCCTGAGCGCCGGTCTTGTAGTTGCCGGTGTTGATGAAGTAGGGGGTCTTGCGTCCGGACTTGGTGGTGAAATCGCCGAAGGTGAGCACGCCGGAGCGCACCATAAAGGTAATAAATTCTTCCTTGTAGGTCATGTCGGTCAGCCTCTCTTTTTCAAAAATGGTCGAATTATTATATCACTATTTCTATTCCGGTACAAGGTCGTACCAGGAAAGGGAAAATCCTTTTTTCATAAAAAATTAATGTAAAGTTTCCAGTAGATATGATACAATATAAAAGATTTCAAGTGTGAGGTGTTTTGATTGGATTTGTTGGACTGGCTCACCCATACCAACCTGGGTGAAATGCTGTTTACTATGCTGGTTTCCATGGTGCCCGTCATCGAGCTGCGGGGCGGCGTGCCCTTCGGCACCGCCCTGGGCCTGTCTGCGGGGCAGGCGCTGGTGGCCGCTATTATCGGCAATATGATCCCCATTCCCTTTATTATCGTCTATATCCGCCGGATTTTTCTGTGGATGCGGCGGAAATCCCCAAAGCTCAATTCCCTGGTGGATAAGCTGGAGAAAAAGGCCCACCTGAAGGGAGAGAAGGTGAGCAGGTACAAATATATCGGCCTGTGGATCTTTGTGGCCATCCCCCTGCCGGGCACCGGCGCCTGGACGGGGGCTCTGGTGGCTGCCTTTCTGGATATGCCCCTGCGCAAGGCCCTGCCGTCCATCTTCATGGGAGTGGTGACCGCCGGGCTTATCATGACCTTTGCCACCGGCCTGGTGGTGGCCACTGTGGGAGGCTGAGACCCTTTCCACCTTCTCCGCATAGGATAAGGCGGAGGTGAGCGGTGATGCATGAGATCATACAGGTTCTGCTGGCGCTGTTGGCGGCAGTGGGCCTGCTGGCTCTGGGCTGGGTTTTGTTCGGCAGGCTGGTGACTCCGGTAGGGGAGAACGGCGGACCGGTATACGCCGTGGTGCCCGCCGACGGCGGAGGAGACCACCTGGAACAGGATGTGAAGGGCCTTCTGTGGCTGCGCGGTGGAGAGTTGGCCCGTTTCACCATCGTCATTGCGGACAACGGCCTGGATGAATCGGGCCGGGCGGTGGCGGCGGCCCTGCTGGCCGACTCCACCGGAGTGGTGGTCTGCCCCGGCGACCGGCTTGGGGCGTATATTTTGGGGAAATAGGATTCGACAAATGCGCCGCTTGGTGGTATCATAATCCCTGAGAGCAAGAGGAGGGGCAGCCATGCAGGAGGCGGAACAGACGTACATAGAGGGCACCGTGTCGGCCGTGGTCTATCAGAACCAGGAAAACGGCTACACGGTGCTCCGTCTCGACGCGGGGGACGGCGCTTCCATCACTGTGGTGGGCTGCATGCCCGGTGTGGCCCCCGGTGAAAGCATCTCCGTTCAGGGGGGGTGGATGCGTCACGCCTCCTACGGGAAGCAGTTCAAGGCCGAGGCGGTGGAGCGGCGGCTCCCCGCCGGTACCAAGGCCATCTTTGACTACCTGTCTTCCGGCGCGGTGCGGGGCATTGGTGCCGCTACCGCCCGGCGGATGGTGGAGGAATTCGGAGAAGACGCCCTGCGGGTGCTGGAGGAGCACCCCGAGCGGCTGACCCAGATCAAAGGTATCACCCGCAAGCGGGCCCTGGCCATCGGGGAGAGCTTCCGGATGCAGATGGGTATGCGGCGGCTGCTGGAATTTCTGGGGGAGCATCAGGTGCCCCTCCAGCTGGCTATGCCCCTTTACCGCAAGTTCGGTGACCGCGCCCTGGAGGTGATCCGGGGGAACCCCTACCTGCTGGTGGATGAGGAGCTGGGCGTGGAGTTTGCCGACGCCGACGAGCTGGCCCTGTCCATGGGCATGGAGGGAGACGATCCCCAGCGTGTGGAGGCGGCCCTGCTGTTTGAGCTGACCCACAATCTGGACAATGGCCACACCTTCCTGCCACGGCGGAAGCTGATCCCCGCCACCGCCCAGCTCATCGGGGTGGAGGAGGACCTGCTGGAGGATGCGCTGGAAGCCCTGCTGGAGCGGGGAGAGGTCATCCAGGAGCAGGTGGCAGGGGAAGACGCGGTATACCTCCACGACCTGTGCGAGGCGGAGCAGTACGTGGCCTGGCGTATTACCGAGATGGCCCGGGGTGAGCTGGTGGCTCCCCACGATTTGGACAGGCTCATTGACCGCATCCAAGCCGATCAGGGCATCACCTACGCTCCCCAGCAGCGCCAGGCGGTGCTGCTGGCCGCCCAGCGGCAGGTGATGCTCCTCACCGGCGGCCCTGGTACCGGTAAGACCACCTCCCTGCGGGGCGTGCTGGCCCTCTTTGAGGAGCTGGGCCTGGAGACCGCCCTGGCGGCTCCCACCGGTCGGGCAGCCAAGCGACTGGGGGAGCTGTGCGGGGCGGAGGGGTACACCATCCACCGCCTGCTGGAGACCCAGTATGACCCCCATTCCGGGCGGCTGGTCTTCGCCCATGATGAGAGCGACCCGCTGAAGGCGGATGCCGTCATCGTGGACGAGACCTCCATGGTGGATATCGTGCTCATGCGTGGCCTGCTGTCTGCCCTGCGGCCGGAGTGCCGCCTCATCCTGGTGGGAGACCCGGACCAGTTGCCCAGTGTGGGGCCGGGGAACCTGTTCTCCGACCTGATCCGCAGCGGGGTGGTGCCCATGGTGCGCCTGACTGAGATCTTCCGCCAGGCCGCCGAGAGCGCTATTGTCCGCAACGCCCACGGGGTCAACCGGGGCGAGCTGCCAGACCTGAAGGACAACAAGCACGACTTTTTCTTCCTGCGCCGCAAGGACCCGACCCGGGCAGCCGAGACCATTGTGGAGCTGATCCAGACCCGCCTGCCTAACAACATGGGCATTCCTGCCGACCAGATCCAGGTGCTGTCCCCCACCCGCAAGCGGGTGGCGGGTACCGCCAGCCTGAACCGGGCCATCCAGGAGGCGGTGAACCCGCCGGGTGCGGACAAGCCTGAGCGCCGCTTCGGGGAGTATGTCTTCCGCCAGGGCGACCGGGTCATGCAGGTGCGCAACAACTACGACGTGATGTGGAAAGATGGCCTCACCTCCGGCATGGGCATCTTTAACGGGGACATCGGCCAGATTATCCGGGTGGACGAGCGGGAAGGCACCCTGACGGTAGATTTTGAGGGCCGTCAGGTGGAGTACACCGGCGACATGCTGGTGGAGCTGGAACCGGCCTACGCCATCACCGTCCACAAGGCCCAGGGCAGCGAGTACCGGGCAGTCATTTTGTCGGTAAGCGACGGCGTACCCATGCTGCTGACCCGTGGAGTGCTGTATACTGCAATCACCCGGGCACGGGAGCTGCTGATTCTGGTGGGGGACGAGGAAGTGGTGGCCGCCATGACCGCCAACGACCGCCAGCAGCGGCGGTATTCCGGTCTGCGGTGGCGATTGGTGCAGATGGCGGAGTAATGGATACGGAGGCGGAGCCTCCGGCGGTCCCGCTTTCTTTCCAAAGAAAGCGGGAGGAAAGAAATGGTCAGGGCGGGGGATTCCGAATTTCCCCAGCCCCGACACCCCACCCCTTGAAAACGGCCAAAGAGGGGGAACTGCGGTTCCCCCATCTTTGGAAACTCCCCCTGGGGGTTGTGCAACCTCCAACCCCGGGGGGTACATCCAATAGGGGGGCCGAAGCCCCCCTGATTGGTCGTTTTTAAGGAGGGGGTGCAGGGGGAGGGAAATCGAAATCCCTCCCTCCTGCCGGCCTTTCGCCCCTTTCCGCCGGTGGAAAGGGGCCAGCCGGAGGCAATCCAAATATGGTGAACTTAACATGCGTGCATAAGTTCAAAGTGCGTGCATAAAATCGGTAACATCACCTTGAAAGGTGGTGTTACTATGAAGCGAGACAAGCACCTCGGTATTCGCATGGACAGTCAGCTGCACAAGAAGCTGGTTTACATTGCAGAATACGAGGGCCGTTCCCTGAACTGGCAAGTGATCCACCTCATTCAAGAGTGCGTGCGTGAGTTTGAGCAGGAGCACGGGCCCATCCCGGAGGAGGAGCTGTCATGAGCGGGGCGGCGGCGAAACTGCTGGATTTGCTGTTCCCGCCGAAATGTGTGTTCTGCGGGAAGATCCTGCCCACAGGGGCCGAGCATCTGTGTCCCGCCTGCCAGAAGGATCTGCCCTGGCTGGAAGGTCCGGCGGCGGAGCAGAAGGGAGAGTTTTTCTCCCTGTGCGCCTCGCCTCTGCGGTACCAGGATAAGGTGCGGGACTCCGTCCGGCGGTACAAATTCCAGGGACGCAGGGGGTACCACAAGGCCTACGGCCTGTTGGTGGCCCAGTGTGTCCACGACCATCTGGCGGGAAAATATGACCTGATCACCTGGGTGCCTCTTTCCGAGAAGCGAAAGAAGGAGCGGGGCTACGACCAGGCCTTCCTGCTGGCCAGCGCGGCGGCGCTGGAACTGAATGACGTGGCGGTGGAGACCTTGCGGAAGGGCCGGGACAACGCGGCCCAGTCCGGTCTGGAGGGGGAAGCCGAGCGCCGGGCCAACGTGCTGGGTGCCTACCAGCCGGTAGATCCGGAGCTGGTGGAGGGCAAGCGGGTCCTGATCATTGACGATGTGGTGACCACCGGTTCCACCCTGTCGGAATGTGCCCGGATGCTGCGCTCCATGGGCGCTTCCGACGTGGTTTGTGCCACCCTTGCCCGTGCCAGGTAAAAAAGTTCCCGAAAATTCAGGGAAAATGACGTTGAAAAGGAAACCGTATTTCAGTATAATATAGGAGATTATCTATGAAATTTTGGGATAAACTAAAAATAAAGTTATCAAGACTTAGAGGTGCTGGTATGTTCAGTAAGGATATCGGTATCGACCTGGGTACGGCTTCGATCCTGGTCTACGTAAAAGGCAAAGGCGTGGTGCTGCGGGAGCCTTCCGTGGTGGCCATTGACAAGAATACAGGTAAACTCCTTAAGGTGGGTACCGAGGCGCAGCAGATGCTGGGCCGTACCCCCGGCAACATTGTTGCCATCCGTCCTCTGCGTGAGGGCGTCATCTCCGACTACGACATGACCGAGCGTATGCTGAAGGAGTTCATCCGCAAGGTGACCTCCTTCCGGCTGTTCAAGCCCCGCATCGTCATCTGCGTCCCCTCCGGTATCACCGAGGTGGAGGAGCGTGCCGTCATCGACGCCGGCATCCAGGCCGGTGCCCGCCGGGTGTACCTCATTGAGGAGCCGGTGGCCGCCGCTATCGGCGCGGGCATCGACATTGCCAAGCCCGACGGCCACATGATCGTGGACATCGGCGGCGGCACCACCGATATCGCCGTCATCTCCCTGTCCGGCATCGTGGAGTCCACCTCCATCAAGATTGCCGGCGACCAGTTTGACGAGGCTATTGTGAAGTACATCCGCCGCAAGCACAACGTGCTCATCGGTGAGCGTACCGCCGAGGAGCTGAAGATGCAGATCGGCTGCGTGTTCCCCCGTCCCGAGGAGCAGACGGTGGAGATCAAGGGCCGCTGCCTGATGACCGGCCTGCCCCGCGTGTTCTCCGTGTCCTCCAGCGAGATGATCGAGGCCTTTGAGGAGGTCTCCACCCGCATTCTGGAGGCCATCCACGGTGTGCTGGAGCGCACGCCCCCTGAGCTGGTGGCCGACATTTCCACCAACGGCATCTGCATGACCGGCGGCGGCTCCCTGGTCTGGGGCTTTGACAAGCTGATTGAATCCCACACCGGCATCGAGACCCACGTGGCCGACGACGCTATCTCCTGTGTTGCCTACGGTACCGGCAAGAGCCTGGACGACGTGGACAGCATGCAGGACGGCACCATCAACCTGTCCCGGCGCAAGCAAATGAACTGAATGACCAAAGTCCCCGGCATCTGCCGGGGACTTTTTTTATCCGCAGATGGTTGAAACAAACCGCCGGGTACGGTATACTGGTCATGACAAAAAGCCACAGGGCTGATTTAGAAATGGAAAGGTGAATCAGATGGAACAGTCTAAGGTCCAGACCATGGCCGTCACAGCGGCCCGGGCGCGGCTGCTGGCTATGGATATGGTGCACGCCGCGGCCTCCGGGCACATCGGCGGCTCCCTGTCCTCCATGGACATTCTTACCACGCTGTATTTCCACGTCATGCGGGTGGACCCCGCCAACCCCGGTGATCCGGATCGGGACCGCTTTGTGCTCTCCAAGGGCCACTGCACCCCCGCCCTCTACCCCACGCTGGCCCTGCGGGGCTTTTTCCCTGTCACTGACCTGACCATGTTCCGCCGCATTGACGGCGACATGTCCGGCCATGCGGAAATGCGCCACGTGAAAGGCGTTGATATGTCCACCGGCTCTCTGGGCCAGGGTATCTCCGCCGCTGTGGGCATGGCTCTGGCAGGCAAGGCCGATCAGAAGGACTACCGTGTATATGCCCTGCTGGGCGACGGTGAGATCGAGGAGGGCCAGGTGTGGGAGGCCGCTATGGCTGCCGCCAAGTACCACCTGGACAACCTGTGCGCCATCGTGGACGTCAACGGCCTGCAGATCGACGGTGCCACCGCCGACGTGATGCCCTCCGAGCCCCTGGACAAGAAGTTCGAGGCCTTCAACTGGAACGTGATCCATGTGGACGGCCACGACTTTGCCGCCCTGGCTGCCGCCTTTGAGGCTGCCGCCGCCTGCAAGGACAAGCCCACCGTGCTCCTGGCCAAGACCGTCAAGGGCAAGGGCGTCTCCTTCATGGAGAACAACTACGGCTGGCACGGCAAGGCCCCCAATGACGAGCAGTACGCCCAGGCCCACGGAGAGCTGCTCCAGGGTCTGATGGAGCGCATGGAGCAGGCCGGCCTGCCGGTATCTGAGCAGACCGCCACCACCTACGGCGTGCTCAGCAAGAAAGAGGAGGTGTGAGCCATGAGTGAGAAGATCGCTACCCGTGCCGCGTACGGCAAGGCCCTGGCGGAGCTGGCCGACCAGTACCCTGATCTGGTGGTGCTGGACGCCGACCTGTCCGGTTCCACCCAGAGCCAGTTCTTTGCCAAGGCTCACCCCGAGCGCTTTTACAACATGGGCATTGCCGAGGCCAATATGACCGGCGTGGCCGCCGGCCTGGCTACCTGCGGCAAGAAGCCCTTTACCAACACGTTTGCCATGTTCGCCACCGGCCGCGCCTATGAGCAGGTGCGCAACTCCATTGCCTACCCCCGCCTGAATGTGAAGGTGGTGGGCTCTCACGGCGGCCTGTCCGTGGGCGAGGACGGCGCCACCCATCAGTGTATCGAGGACTATGCCCTCATGCGGGCCATTCCCAATATGATGGTGGTCTCTCCCTGCGACGGCCCCGAGATGCGTCTGGCCGTGAAGGCCCTGCTGGATTATGACGGCCCCGCCTACATGCGTCTGGGCCGCCTGGCGGTGGACAGCATCACCGACGAGATCCCCGGCTATACCTTCCAGCTGGGCAAGGGCGCTGTCCTGCGGGACGGCACCGATGTGACGGTGATCGCCACCGGCATGATGGTGCAGATGGCCTACGAGGCCGCCAAGACCCTGGAGGGGGAGGGCATCTCTGTCCGGGTCATCGACATGCATACCATCAAGCCCCTGGACCATGAGCTGGTGCTCAAGGCCGCGCTGGAGACCCGCTGCATCGTCACCAGCGAGGAGCACACCGTCATCGGCGGACTGGGCTCCGCTGTGGCGGAATTCCTGTCCGAGCATTGCCCGGTGCCCGTGGTGCGCCACGGCGTCAATGACGAGTTCGGCCGTTCCGGCGAGGCCAAGGCGGTGCTCAAGGCTTACGGCCTCACCCCCGAGGGCATTGCCGACAAGGTGCGCCAGGCCCTGAAGCTGAAGAAATGAACGATATCCGTCTGATCTGCCTGGATATGGACGGCACCCTGTTGGATGATGACCACGCCACTGTGCCACAGCGCAATGTTTCCGCCCTTCGGGCGGCAGCGGAGCGGGGGGCGGCTACCGTCATCTCCAGCGGTCGTGCGTGGGATCTGCTGCAGGAGGTGGATGTCCAACTGGGAGTTACCAAATACGCTGTGCTCTCCAATGGCGCGGCGGTGCTGGATGTGACCTCTGGGGAGTGGATCTACCGCAGCTGTCTGCCAGACCAGGCCAGGGTCCCCCTGATTGACCTGCTGCTGGAGTGGGGACTACCCTTTGAGGTATACTGCCAGGGGAAGAACTATATCCAGCTGGACCGGAAGGAGCAGGTGCTCTCCTGCGCCTTTACTCCCCAGTTTCAGCGCATCCTGGCCAATTACTCCCAGTTTCCGGCTAATATGAATGATGCTCTGCCGGCGGGGACAGTGGAGAAGATCCACGTCTTCTATGTGCCCCCTGAGCGGCACCAGGAGCTGGTGGAGCGGGCTTTGGGCTGGGGGCCGCTGTCGGTCACCACGTCTTTCCAGGACAATATGGAATTTACCGCACCCGGTGTGAACAAAGGCACCGCGGTGCAGGCCCTGTGCGCCCGATTGGGTCTGGGGCCGGAACAGGTGATGGCCTTCGGAGACGCGGGCAACGACCTGGAGCTGCTCCGCTGGGCCAAGTGGTCCTTCGCTATGGCCAACGCCACGGAGGATGCCAAGCAGGCCGCCCGTTACGTTACCGGCTCCAACCATGAGGCCGGTGTGGGTATGGCGGTAGAGCGGTATCTGCTGAACGGTTAAAAAAGGAAGCGGCGCATGAACTTCATGCGCCGCTTTCTTCACAGGCCGTTTCCGGTTCCTTTACTTTACGGAAATACCACAGCAGGAAGATGACAGTAAAGATCAGGCACAGACCCTCCGAGACCAGAGGGGAGAGCCAAATGCCTGTTTCCCCGAACAGGGAGGACAGGGCCACCAGGCACCCGGAGATGAGCACCAGGCTCCGTCCAAAGGAGATGGTGAGGGCGGGCACTGGATGCTCCATGGCAGTGAAGAAGCCAGAGACCACCACGTTGAAGCCCATCACCAGGAAGGACAGGGAGTAGAGCCGCAGGGCGCTGGCGGTGTAGCCGAACAGCGGGTCGCCTGCCTCCAGGAACAGCCCCACGATGGGCCCCGCAAACAGCTGGCAGATCAGAAAGAAGCCCAGCCCGGCTGCCGCCACCAGCCGCACGCCGTAGGTGAGGAACCGGTGGCACATGGGCCGCTCGCCTGCCCCCAGGTGGAAGCTGGAGAGAGGCTGGATGCCGTGGGCGGTGCCGATCATGGTCATGAGCACCAGGGTGTTCACGTAGCTGATGATCGTATAGGAGGTAAGGGCCGCATCTCCGATGACAGACAGGATGATCTGATTGAACAGGAAGATCACAAAGCCGTTGGAGAACTCGCTGAGGCCGTCGGATACACCCAGGGGGATGATCCGCCGGTAGGCGCCCAGATCCCACTTGAATTTCCCGAACCGCAGAGGCTCCCGGTGGGTCAGGAAGTAGACTACGAATACGATAGTGGAGGTGACCTGGGACAGACCGGTGGCCAGGGCGGCGCCCCACACTCCCCAGTGGAAGTGCATCACGAACACATAGTCCAGCACCACGTTCATAATGGCGCAGGAGATTACGCCGATGGTGCTGACGTGGGGGGCGCCGTCAGCTTTTACCTGCACCTCCAGATTGTAGGACACCGTGAAGAACACGGTGAAGCAGGAGATGATTCCCACATACTCCTTCACCAGGGGCAGCAGGTCCCCGCTGGCGCCCAGAAATACAGCCACCCGCTCCAGATTGAGGAGCACCGCCACCGACAGGGCCAGGGAGAGCACGATGACCACGAACAGGTTCTGGTTAAAGTAGTTGCGCGCCTTCTCCACATCTTTTTGCCCCAACGCCAGGGACAGAACAGTGGAGGTGCCGGTGGCCAGCAGGATACCGATGGTGAACACCAGGGACACGAAAGGCATGGACAGGTTCACCGCGCCCAGAGCGTGGCTGCCCACCCCGTGGGCCACAAAGATGCCATCCACCATGGTATACAGGGAGAAGATCCACATGGAGACGATGGACGGGATGGTGAATTTGAAAAATTTACGCACTAAGTTCAAGGGCAAAACCTCCTCTTGTTGTATCTATCATAAACCCTCGTACTATCCGAAAGTCAAGGGCAGGAGGCAAAAAAATTGAAAGAGTATTATCAGATCCACGAATTGGCCAAATTGTTCGATCTCTGCCCCGATACCCTGCGCTATTACGAGGAAAAGGGGCTGCTCCACCCTGACCGGGGGGAGAACCGTTATCGAAAATACGGCATCCAGGACATCTGTACCCTGAACATCATCCGTTCCCTCCGGGAGCTGGATCTGCCTACCGGGGAGATCCGAGGGTATTTGGAGCGGCGGAGCGTGGGGGAGACTTTGGAGCTGCTGGACCGGGAGGAAGATTTGCTCCGCCGCCGGATGGCGGAGTTGGAGGAAGCCTGCCGGGAGGCGGAGGAGCGCCGGGAACGGCTGGAACGCTACCGCGCGGTGGAGGCCGGGCAGGTAGCGTTTCTGGAGGAAGCGGAGCGGCCCTATGTGTTTCTGGAAAAGGACTTCATTCTGGAGAAGGAGGTGGACTTCCAGCTCAAGCGGCTGGAGCAGCGCCACCAGGATTACATCCAGGTCATCGGCAGCCAGTGTATGGGGGCGCAGGTGGACGAGGAGAGCCTGAAAAAGGGGATTTATAACCACTTTTCCCGGGTATTTTTCCTTACTCGGCCCGGCCTGCCCTATGACGATCTGCTGCCCGGCGGGGAATATGCCAGGCTGTACTACCGGGGGGAATACGACCGTATGGAGGAGCATATGGCCACGCTGCTGGCGGGTATCCAGGCCGCTGGCCGGGTACCTGCGGGAGCGCCGCTGGAGCTCTACCGCATCGACGCTCACGACACCAATCATCCGGAGGAATATGTCACCGAACTCCAGGTGCGGGTGAAGTCTGCGAGAGAAGACTGACATTTCTTTAGACAAACAAGAATCCCCATCGCGGTTTGCGATGGGGATTCTTTATGCTGTTGACACAAAAGGAATCAATCTGCAGAAAGGGGAAACAGCACCTCGATGCGATCCAGCTGGCGTATTAAGGCATCCTTGTCGCTGTCAATTTGCTCTCTACGGTAGAACATATCAACATGGCTGGATTCTAATTGTTCGGGATGGAGTAGTACCTCCCGCATGATTGCAGTAACGGCACGAATGGCCGAGCGTTTTTGGTAGCGGTGGCAGCGGACCGCACCTTCCACATCACCACGCTCTACAAGAGAGATCAGTTTATCATGCAACCGGAGGGATTCCGGGATGTAGTGCGACGCGATCAGGGAAGTGCTCGTCCGACCGGTTTGGTATAGCTCGTTCAGGTATTCTTTCAGATAACGGTAGGGAGAGTGTTCATAAAAGCTGGAGTAGAACTGATGATTGACAACCATATATCGTACAATATTATTTCCCTCGTATAGCGTATACAAATTTTTAAGTGTATCACGCATGGCATGAATATCATCGCTTGTGATATAGGGAATTGCCGTTTTCAGACAGAGGATTTCGACCTCATTGCGGAGCGCGGTGGCCTCAAAGATCTTTTCTACATCGATGTCCGCGACCTTTGTGCCTGTGTAAGGGACGGTATGTACAAGACCTTCATGAAACAGTTGGGAAAGTGCCTCGCGGATGGGAATATAACTCATACCGTATTTTGCTGCCAGTGTTCGGATCACCAGCTTGTCGCCTGGCTTTAGGTTGCCGCAGAGAATATCGTTTTTTATTTGATGGTAGGCAAAATCCTTTTTGGTTTCAAACTGCATACAAATCCTCCCTGTATGTCAGAAATAAAAGCATAGGAGCCACAACGCCAGAAATGTGGAGAAAAAAGGAAAACAATTGAGGTGGTTAGATATTATTATAGTTTACAATTAAAAAAAAGTAAATGAACAACTGGTGAATTTAAACATTTCTCGCAATGACGAAAAAAGTCGAATACGGAGATTCTGACAAAAAAATAAAACTTGGAACTAGCACAATAAATAAAAGTGTAGAAGCGCATTGACAAAAAAATGTTCAACATGCTATTTTTAAATAAAATGATATATTATATATCATAAATCATATATCAAAGAATGTGAAAGGAGCGGACGACAATGCGGATTCCGGGATGCAAAACGATGAAACAGCGGCTGCAGGATGGAGAGGTTCTGTTTGGAACTTTTTACAAATTCAACTGTGCGCCTGTGGTGGAAATGTTGGGACTGGCAGGCATGGATTTTATTATCGTCGATGGCGAGCATGGCGACTATAGTTACCGAGACATGCAGGACATGTGCCGGGTGGCGAACGGGGTCGGCATGAATGCCGTAATCCGGGTGCCCAGCTCTTCAGCGGAGCATATCCTGCATGCTGGAGATATGGGTGCTCAGGGAATACAGGTACCCAATGCCAAGACTGTGGAAGAAGCCCGGACGGCGGCGGAAAATATGCGCTATGCACCTGTGGGTACCCGGGGATTGGGACTGACAACCCGGGCTTCCGGGTATTGCCTGGGTGAAGATTTTATCGACAATCAGGACTATATCCACTATGTCAACCATGAATTGCTCTCCGTTATCATGGTTGAAAATCAGGAGTTGGCCAACAAGATTGATGAGCTGTGCGAGATCCCCCAGGCCGATGTGTTTTTCATCGGTACTGGAGACCTGAGTCAGTCCTGTGGCGTAACGGGCCAGTCTGGTCATCCGAAGGTGCAGGAGCTGGTGAAGCACGTGATTGAAACTGTCCAAGCGAAAGGAAAAATCGGCGGTATTTATGCTGGCAGCATTGAAGATGCACAGAAGTATGTAGACATGGGATTTCAATATATCGGATTCAGTTCAGAGATGAACTTTATCGCAGAAAAGTTTAAGGATGTGATGCGGGGCGTCAACAAGGTCAAAGCGAGTGTAAAAAAGCAATAGGGGAGCAGATGCGTTCTGCGGAGGAAACAACAATGATTGGAAAGAAAGAATGGTATCTTATGAAAAAGTACTTGAGGATGGCGTGCCTGGCCTGTGCCGCGATGCTGCTGCTGGTGCTCTGCGCCTGTGGCCAGAGTTCGGATCAGAAGGAAATTCAGTCACCTGCGGCGGGAACCTCGGATACTCAGAATCCGTCCGCTCAGGGAGAGGAATGGCCCACTCAGCCCATCAATGTCATTGTTTCCTTTGGTGCTGGCGGTGATACGGACATTCTTTGCAGAAAACTTTGCGATATCATGTCCGAGGAACTGGGCGTACCCATCGTGTGCACCAATGTAGAGGGATCTTCCGGAACAGTGGCGGCCAGACAGGTAAAGGATTCGGCAGCGGACGGCAATACCGTGCTGTGGCACCAGAGTTCGTTCCTGGTAGCCAGCGCCACCGGTATTGCGGACTTTGACTATACGGACTTTGAGATTGCAGGTGTGGCGGTTGAGGAAGTGTCCGACTGCCTCATGGTACGTAAGGGCAGCTATGATGGGTTTGAAGACTTTATCCAGGCGGCAAAGGATCATCCTGGCGAGCTGAACTATGGCACCTCTCTGGGCGGCTATTCTCATATGCAGGCGCTGGCTGTTGCAGATGCCTTTGATGTGGACTTTAACATTGTGGACATTGGCGGTGGTTCTGAGACGATTGCCGCGCTGCTGGCCGGAGATATTGACTTTGTCATTACCACCAATAACTATGCCCGTACTTACGTGGAGTCCGGTGACTGTGAAGTCCTGTGTGTCGTTGCAAATGAGCGCTGTGACATCACGCCCGATTGGCCGGCTATGAGTGAGTTTGGTGAGAACTGCGACATTACAAAGTTTTTCGGATTCTACATGCCCAAGGGCACTGATCCTGCTATCGTGGAGAAATGGTCTGAGGCAGTAGACCATGCTGTAAACTCCGAGGAGTACAGCGAGACCTGTGAGCAGTATGCAGTTACACCTGCCTATAGTACCGGCGAAGAGGCGTTGGAAATGCACAATACCCAGTATGAGATGGCTAAAAAGTACGCTCAGGAGATGATTAACTAAGGCCCACAAGGAGTGTGGATATATGAAAGATTCGATATTACGTTTACTCCACTGGTATCGGGATGCTCTGGCTGCTGCGGTGCTGCTGCTGATTTTCGCATTCTTTCTTTCTTCCAGCCGCCATATCCAGGTCATGATTGCCTCTAGTGTGGATGCGAAGTTTTTTCCTATCGTAATCTGTACGTTCGGCATTATCCTGTGTGCTGTTAATGTAGCGGCAGGGGTTGTGCGGGGAAATAAGCTGCGCAGGAAGGAAATTGAAGAAGCAATTGGGCCCAATGTTTCGCCGGAGGAGAAGTCTGCCGCAATAAAATCTGTACTTTCCATTGTATCTATTATTGTATATCTGGTACTGATTGAACCGTTGGGCTTTGTAATTGCCTCTGCGTTGTATCTGTTTGTACAGATTATGCTCTTATCCGAGCGGGGAAAGCGGAATCCCATACTCTATGTGGTGATTGCTGTAGTGGTATCCGCTGCCTGCTATCTGTTTTTCCGGAACGTATTTTACCTGATGCTGCCCAGCGGGCTCCTCCCGCTTTAGGAGGTGATTGAGATGCAATTATTTCTTTCCAGCCTCGCTCAGATTATGACCCCGATGATTCTTCTCTACATCCTGCTGGGTGTGGTGATGGGCCTGGTTTTTGGTGCAATCCCTGGCCTGACAGGAACCATGGCGATTGCCCTATGTCTGCCGCTTACGTTTGGTATGGAGCCGACCATGGCATTTGCACTGCTGATTGCGCTTTATATCGGAGGTATCTCCGGCGGCCTGGTGTCTGCTATCCTGATCAACATTCCCGGCACCCCGTCTTCGGTGGCGACTACATTTGACGGCGCGCCTATGGCAAGAAATGGCCAGGCAGGTAAAGCGTTGGGCGCGGGCACATTTTATTCCCTGGTGGGAAATATTTTTGGTATTGCGGTCATGATCTTTGTTGCCCCCATGCTGGCTCAGGTGGCACTGAAGTTTGGTGTATATGAATACACAGCGGTCTCATTATTTGCGCTCTCCCTGGTGTCCGGCCTGGCAGGAAAGTCCGTGACAAAAGGTCTGGTGAGTTGTGCGGTTGGCATGCTGCTGGGATGCTTCGGTGCAGCTCCAATCGACGGCTATGCGCGCTTTACCTTTGGAATCAGCGGCCTGGAGGCAGGCTTTGCCAGCGTTCCGGCACTGGTTGGCCTGTACGCCCTCAAGGAACTGCTGGCGGAAGCCAAGCCTTCTGGAAAAGTCAACATCCTGGATGTGGATACCCATATCAAGGGTCTTGGATTCAGCAAGAAAGAATTTGTATGCCAGATCCCCAATATGATACGCTCTGCACTGATCGGAGCATGGATCGGTATTCTGCCTGGCATCGGTGGTGCAACAGCTAATATCATGGCCTACGGCATTGCAAAAAAACGATCCAAATACCCTGAGAAGTTTGGAACCGGCATCATCGACGGCGTGGTGGCATCGGAGACAGCCAACAATGCTACCATCGGCGGTGCTATGATTCCCCTGCTTACGCTGGGCATCCCTGGTGATGCGGTAACGGCTATTCTGCTGGGCACTTTTACAATCCACGGACTGCAGCCCGGCCCGCTGTTTTTCAGCCAGAACTATGACCTGATCTATACCATTTTTGCTGCCATGATTGTGGCCAGCGTTGTTACCTTCCTGGTTCAGCTCTTTGGCATGCGCGGTTTTATCAAAGTTCTGAAACTGCCCAAGCATATCCTGCTGCCCATCGTGATCGTACTTTGTGTTGTGGGATCCTTTGGTGTAAACAACAGGCTGTTTGATGCATGGGTTCTGATTATCTTTGGCCTGATTGGATACATTATGAGCAAATTTGATTATCCGTTGGCGCCTATCATTCTGGGCTTTATCCTTGGGCCGATCACTGAAACCTATATGCGCCGTGGTCTGCAGCTTAGCAAGGGCAGTTTCCTTCCGTTCCTGACGCGTCCGATTTCCGGCGTGTTTATTGTACTTACTGTAGTTTTCATTGCTCTTACCATCATTAGCAGCATTAGAAAGAGCAAACGCGCAGAAGCGACCAATCTGTAAAAAAAGAAGCCGCCGCGCATTGCACGGCGGCTTCTCTATACAATTCGGAGGAATGTAGAAATGGCACAGAAGAAAGCGATCCTTACTGCCGCTGTCAGTGGTGCAGTACATACTCCTGAGATGAGTCCCTACCTTCCTGTTACGCCGGAGGAAATTATTCGGCAGTCCGTAGAAGCCTATGAAGCGGGAGCGGCTGTGGTACACATCCATGCCAGGACCCCGGAGAGTGGTGAACCAACCTCAGATCTGAAGATTATGCATCAAATTATATCTGGCATTAAGCGACGGTGTGACGTTATCATCTGCATTACGACTGGTGCTAGTCAGATGATGACGACCCAGGAACGACTGGCTGTGGTGCCGGAGTTTCAGCCGGAGTTGGCTTCGTGCAATGCGGGGGCCATGAATTTTGTGCTTGCCGGACTGCTTGATCATCTTCCGGAGCATAGCCCAGAGTGGGCAAAGCGCTATCTGGGGGGCACTTATGATAACGTGTTTTCAAACACCTATCTGGGCATGGAAACCTACATCCGCACCATGCAGGACAATGGGACAGTTCCTGAATTTGAGATTTATGATGCTGGTATGATAAACAATGTAGCCTACTTTCGGAAAAAAGGAATCCTTACTGCTCCGGTTTATCTCCAATTTGTCCTGGGAGTACAAGGCGGACTTCCGGCAACTGTGGACAACCTGGTCTTTTTGCGTGCAACAGCGGAGCGTCAACTGGGCGACAGCTTCAGCTGGTCGGTAGCAGCGGCAGGCAAGGCACAATTTCCTATTGCTGCGGCAGGATTGGCTATGGGGGGTGGCGTTCGCGTGGGACTGGAAGACAACCTTTATATTCGTCCCCGTGAACTGGCGCAGTCAAACGCACAGCAAATCCAAGCTGCTGCTGAACTTGCGCGGATTCTGGGGCGGGAAATCGCAGCTCCGGAGGAGGCAAGAAAGATTCTGGGTCTTAAAGGGTCAGACCGAGTTAGGTTTTAAAGGGAGGCATAAATATGAACGAGTATCCATGGAAAGAAATTGTTCCCCGGCTTACTGAGCTGCTCCACCTGTATAACACGCCGGTAGGGATGAAATGGATTGCTGAGGAAAATGAACTGGCAGCGATTCCCCGGCTGCGTACACATGAAAAGCATCTTCCTCCCTGTGTAATTGTTAGCCAGGCGGGACAATTCAATTGGACAGTGGCGTGCAGGTATGAGAATTTTCATGCTGACTACTGCCGGTGCATTAACGGCTTTTCTGAGCCGGATGACAGGTGGGAGTCTGGGAAAATGTTTGATCAGGTATGGTTTGACAATGCGGATGCCGCTGCGGCCCATAACCGGAGCTTACTGCGAATGCCTGCAAAGTATGTCGCCATTGTAGCGTCTCCGCTGGTTGCCGAGCGCATACAACCGGATGTCTGTGTACTGTATGTCAACGCTTCTCAGGCATTTTTGCTACTGGCGGGATATCAGTTTAAGACATATGAAAAGATGGAATTTAGTTTTGTAGGAGAATCTACATGCTCTGATTCCTGGGTGAAGACCTTTTTAACGGGAAAGCCGGCAATGGCGCTGCCATGCTTTGCCGACAGAAAATTTGCCGGAGTCAGTGAGCAAGACCTGCGTCTCACATTTACGCCCCAAGGGCTGAAGCTGGCGGTGGAGGGAGTGGAGGGCTTGTTCCGAAATGGCCTGCGCTATCCTATTGCCTCGTACAGCCTGACGAGTGATATTCTGGCTGGACTGCCTGAACATTACCTGAAGTTCTAATATTGGCTTCGGAGTGAAAATCCATACGCCGTATAAGGACAAACCGTGTCGGAATACAGTGGGACCAGGAGGTGTGACCTATGTTTCCAGCCTGGATCCTGCTGACACTCAATCATTTGTTTTTTACCCTGCGGCTCTCTGGCGGAACAGCCAGCTCATTCCCGCGGCCCCTGAAGGCGGAGGAGGAGCGGCAGTACTTGGAGCTGGCTGCTCAGGGTGACCTGGAAGCCCGCAATAAGCTGATTGAGCACAACCTGCGCCTGGTGGCCCATATCATGAAAAAATACTATACCCCCAATGGAGACCAGGACGACCTGATTTCCATTGGAACCATTGGACTGATCAAGGGGATCAGTACCTTCCGTCCGGATAAGAAGGTGCGGCTTGCCACTTATGCGTCACGGTGCATTGAAAATGAAATCCTTATGTATTTTCGGGCCCAAAGGAAAAGCCAGGGGGACCTCTCTCTGTCCG
>CALWXT010000013.1 GCA_944385575.1 uncultured Flavonifractor sp.
GGGCGCTGAAGGTGGTCTCCTGCTCCGTCTTTTCCAAAATTTCTTCCACCGTCCGGCCGGTACGCTCGGACAGGATATGGGCCATTTCGGTGCGGATGCGCAGGAGTGAGTCGGCACAGTCCTTGATTTTCATGGTGCTGCCGCTGACCTGCTGTACCAGGGGGTCGTGAATCATGACCTGTCCGTGGGGCAGGATGCATCGGGTATCTCCCGCGGCAAAGATGAGGGCGGCCATGCTGCTGGCGTTGCCTACACATACGGTGCGGATAGGGCAGCCCAGCAGCTTCATGGCGTCATAGATGGCAAAGCCGCTGTTCACTTCCCCGCCGGGACTATGGATGTACAGGGTGATTTCCTGGTCCGACTGGGTGCTCAGGTAGAGCAGCTGGAGAATGAGGCTGTCGGCCTGCTCCGGGGTGATAGCCCCGAAGCAGAGCACAGCCCGCTGCTGCATCAGGCTGTCCTCAATGCGGCAGCTGGAGTAGCCGTAGCTGGTCTCCATGAGAATGTTGGGCATATTCATACGTTACCGTCCTTTCCGGGGATTTTTCCCCTCTCGTTGTTTTTTCTTTCTTCCCTCTGGGCAAAGGGCATGAGCAGCAGGCACGCCAGGGCGCTGGCCAGCTCATTTCTGTCAACCAGCGTCCCCCGGGTCTCCATGGGGCCTGCCTCCCAGCGAACCCAAACCTGCGGCGGATCGGGGTCGGGCGTATACCCGCCCCCGGCATCGGACTGCCGGCCGTCCTGGTGGAGCAGCCGGTAGGCATTGCCCAGGAGGAAAATAAGGTTCACATTCCAGTCCATCTCGTCCAAATCCGACCAAATTTCGGAAAAGGTCTGGTGGCAGGCATGGCGCATCTGCAGGCCGGTGGTACGCTGGACCGCCTGGCAATATTCGTTCAGTGTCATATTCCAGGCCTGCAATAACGGGTTTTCTTCCGGAATCCAGAAGGGCCGGTCGGACGGATTGCTCCGCAGTCCGTCCTTCTGACCGGACCCTTTCAGGCGCCGCTCCAGAGAGAGCGGGATTATCTGCTTCCCCAATAGACTGCACCTCCATCGTTGAGTTTTATCATATGCTGGTCGATATCCAGCAGCGGCGCCAGGAGCAGCCACATATTCTGCTGCCATTGCCGCCACTGCTCGGTCTTTCGGCCGCTCCAGAGCAGGGCGGCGGCCTGGCCGAAGGTCATGTCTTCCGTGATTTCGGGCAGAGCCCGGCACAGCTGCTCCAGGCGCTCCGGATGCGCGCCGAACCACCGGTTCAGGGGAAAACTGCTGATGCGGGCCAACTTGGCGTCTACCACTCTGTTGTCGCTGACCAGGCCCTTTTTCAGGCGGCCCAGCCGCACATCCAGGGGCGGCCGGGCCATGAATGCTCCGTTACACTGCTTGCTCATAGGGCACACTCCTTTCGTCTGCTTGTTCGGCGGCCTTCCGCCGGGATTGGGCCGCCCGCCAGAGCGGGTGGTCCTCCGGCAGGAACTTATCGCACCAGCGGGGCGGTCTGCCCCGGGTGAGCACCACCACATCTTCATGGGACATGTTGAGCACGGACTGCACAGTCCGGTTCATGCGGATGCTCATTTCCTGGGCTGTCTGGAGGTCCAGGCCGCCCAGATAGAGCCAGTTGTCGCAGTTATTGATGATGGTCTGGCTCTTCGCCCGGCCGTAGAGGCTCTCCAACTGGGACAGGCTCTGGATGACCAGGCTCACCGACAGTTCCCGGGACCGGATGACGGAAATCAGACTGTCGAAATTGGGAATGATGGTATTCGTGGCGAAGTCATCCAGGATAAAGCGCACCGGCACGGGCAGCCGGGAACCAGGCGACCGGTCGGCCAGGGCCACCAGTTTCTGGAACGCCTGGGCGTAAAACAGGTTGACCAGAGGGTCGCTGGAGCGGTCGGTGTCGCTGACGGTGAGGAAGACGGCGGTCTTCCGCATGCCGATACCCTCCAGGCTGACCTGCCGCTGATTGCCGAACATCCGGCTCATCGCGTCGTAGCTGAGTGGGAGCAGGTGCCGGTCCAGAAAGGCCCGAATACAGGCGTCGGTCCGGTTGGCTGAGCGGGTGGTCAGCATGCTGCGGTAGCGGGACACGGCGAAGCAGTCCGGCTTCAGCTCGCTCAGCTCCCGGAACAGCTGATCCAGGGTGATGCTGCCGATAAGGCCGCTGAGCCTGCATACCGAGCTCAGGTTGCGCTCCTGAACCGGCAGGCACTCCAGCACATAGCCCACCAGGGCCTGGAGATAAATCTGGGCCGACTGGTCCCAGAAGGGGTCATCCCTGGTGAGCACCGGCGCGATGACGGCGGACAGGGAGATGATATCCTGCTCGTTGTACTGCCCGCGCCTGCGGTCGTACCGGATGGCCGCCAGGGGGTTATAGCCCCAGGTGTTCCGGTCCATCCGGGCAAAGTTCAGCTCCATGACCTGGTAGCCTCTGGACTCCAGGTAGGGCTGGAACTGCTGGCAGAGATTGCCCTTGGTGTCGGTGACCACCAGGCTTCCCTCGGCCTGGAGGATATTGGGAATCACATATCCCCGGGTCTTTCCGGCCCCTGACGGGCCGATGATTAGGTCGTTATTGTTGTTCCCGGTAGCCCGGGTGTCATTGTCGATGTATACGTCCTTGGCCAGGATGCGCGTGGAATTGCGTTCCATACAAATCATCTCCTTTTCTGAATCGGTGGTTCCGGCCTCAAAAGGGCAGGTCGCCGTCCTCGCTCTGCTCGCTGCGGGTATCCCGCTCGTCAGTGACCCGCTTACTCTCCATGAAGTCTATACTCCGGGTGAGCAGGCTGAGTCTGTACTGACGCTCTCCGCTGATATCGGTATAGGTACTGCTGCTGAGCACGTATCGGGCCGCCAGCATGGTGCCTACCCGCAGCTTGCTGTAAATGGATTGCTCCGGCGGGCTGCCTGCGGGAAGGAAGGCCTCCAAGTCTACGAAGTCGGTGTCCCGCTTCCCCTCCCGGCTTTTAAAGTCCCGCTTGACCGCCAGGGTATAGCGGACCTTATGGGAACCGTCTCTGTTTTCATAAATCTTGGGAGGACGCACCAGACGGCCGATGGCTACTCCATAATTGCAGATATTCATACCGGACATAAAAATTTCTCCTTTTCTATGATAATTTCAGATTTTTCGTGGTTTTATGGGAATACGGCGCTCTGCCGTTGTTCGCCGGGGCGGTGCTCTTCCACCCCGGCGGCAGCGGTATCATCTCCTTTCTGTTCCGTATGCTTCAGCGCTTACGCAACGGCCACCGGATGGATGGCGTCTACGCCGTTAATGAACCAGAACTTCCGCTCGGTCTTAACCCCGTGCGGATGGAGGTACTGGTCGTAGCGCAGGCAGTAATCTACCGTCAGGGTCTGGCCGCTCAGGAGCATCTGCTGGGCAGTGCGCCATTCCTGCTCGTCCTTGACGTAAAGCTCCATCTCCTTGACGTTGTTACCAGTGAGCACCATGTCGAACACAATCTGGCAGCTGCCGTTTTTCCGCTGGTAGGACCTGATATTTCTGGCGATTACCCTACCGGTATCAGTCTCCAGCTTGCCATAATCATGGATGGGATGCTTCTTCAGGTTCTCGATGGTGGGCATGACGTGAGTATGATTCATGGTTTTCATAAGAGTAGCTCCTTTCATAATTGCCCCCTTTCCGGAGGCCCGTTCATTTTTTCTACTACACTCCTGGAAACCCGGAAGGGTTTCTTGCCTTGCGTTGTCGTGCCTCCCCGTCAGGGGGCCGTACCGGACTTCTCTGCCCAACAGCAGAGGCTTAAATTGTTCTCAACTCCTTTCGCAGACAGGGACTGCCTTTTCTATTTCACTATTTTCCCCGGGACCCGATAGGGTCCAAGCCCCCGTCCCTCGTCTCTCGTCTCTCGTCTCTCGTCCCTCGTCTATTTTCTTCACTATTTCACCCGATGGGACCGGTAGGTCCCATTTAAGTACCCCGCTCGTCTTCCACTCACGGATCAGGACATGCTACCCGGTACGATACAGGCAAAAAAAATACCCGGCTTCCCTTGGGAAGTCGGGCGATTGTTTTACTTTTAAAAAGCCTCTTACAGAGGTCGCAGCCAGAATGGGGTCAGAACGAAGTTCTGTAACTTCTTTTCTATCCCATTCTATCTTAATAGATTATAGGAATGAAACAATCCGCAATCCATTGTAGCCCAGTCATTACACGGATGGATAAAAATGGATTATATCATGCTTTTTCCTTTTTGTTTCGTTTCTTCTCCGGTTTGTCACAGCCGAGAAGCAACAAGCCGTAACCTTTTTCCGGAGGAAGGGCCTGATACTCCTCTTCTGTTACATAGCCGCTTTTCCGCCAGTTATCCATCAGCTGCTCCATGGTCTGCTGGGCCCTTTTTGCCTCGGCGGCCTGGTTCTTTTCCTCTGCTGCCAGGCCCAGTGTCCAGAGCAGGCCGTATTCATTGCCTGCCTCATCCCGCTTCAGCAAACGGAGCTCCCGCCGGTCCACCCGGTTTGCCGGGTAGCGGACGATTTCCAGCTCCTGAAGCAGATAGTGCCGCAGCAGCAGGGTGCGGTCATTGTTGTTCAGCTTGGTCTGCCCCTGCTTTTCGTCGTCCCGCAGGAGGCTGACGGGCAGCCGGATCAGCTGACCCCGATCCTCGGCGTACTGATACAGAGGCATCTGCCCCTCGTCCCGGAAGTGGAAGCGCAGCCTGCTTTTGCCGCTCTCCCAGGTGATGGGCAGGAAGGGACCTTCATAGACCTCCTGCAACGCCTGCTGGTCGTGGTCGGCCAGAATGTACAGCTCCGTTTTAGCCAGCCGTTGCAGACGGGCCTCTACTTCTTCCTGCTTTTCCGGCCGCAGGCGCCGGTCCATGTCCCCAGCCATGATCTGGCCGATGGTTTCCGCCCGGAAGCCGTTCTTCCCTTCCCCGGATCGCCACAGGGAGTAGACCGCGTTGGCCGTTACCATGTCCAGGTAGGACAGCTCCTGGGTGATGACATAGTCGGCGTAGTTTTCAGGGTCGTCGGACAGGCTGACCCGGTTGACGCAGCCGGTCAGATCCCGGTATTTCCGCAGCTCGTTGGCAATCTTGCAGTTGTTCATGATAAACTGCTCCATACCCTCACCCCCTCAGCCGCCGGGCCTTTTGATGGAACCCGTCGTGATACTGGACAGGCCAGGCGCCAAAGCGCTCCCGCAGCTCCCAGATCCGGGCGGGCTTGGCCAGTTCGGCGCCCTCCGGCTCTTGGAAGTAGGAGCTGCCGCTGTAAAATTCCAGAGGAATGCGCACGCCGTCCTGGCCGTAGCGCATTTTTAGCAGAGAGAGCTCCAGCTGTCTGGGATTCCGGTTCTTGGCGTCATCCAGAGAGAAGGGAACCGTTCCCTTCCCCTTGCTCTTTTCTATCCCCTGGTACTGCATGCCCAGGATCACGTCGGCGGAGTACTCGATGGAGCCGGATTCCTTAAAGCTCTCCAGTGAGATCTCCTTATTATAGCTGTATCGGTTCAGGGCGCTGATGAGCAGAATCATGACCTGCTCCTGGTCCCGGATAGCGCACAGCTCCCGGACGTTGTCGTCCACGATCTGCTTGTCGCTAAATCTACCAGTGGGGTCCCGGGGGGTAAGGATTTGCAGGTAGTCCACCACCACAAGGATGGGCTGGTTGCCGCCGGCCGCCTGGTACCGCTCCCGGAACTGGTGGATGTGCTGGCGGATCTGCCCGATATGGGTCAGCTCCGGGCCCTGCTCGTAGAGGTAGAGGTTCTGTCCCTCCCGCTCCACCAGTTCTCTGGCCTGATTGATCCGCTCCCACTCCCCGTCGGAAAACTGCTTTCCCAGGCTCAGCAGGTCGGCGGCCTGAAACCCGGGCTGGCGGTGGAGGGCAAAGTCGGCCCGGCAGAGGGCCTTGGCGGTGATCCAGGCCCGGTTCATCTCCAGGGCGAAATAGAGCACGGGATAGCCTCTGCCGGACAGATTATAGGCGATTTGCAGGGCCAGGGTGGACTTGCCCAGACCGGGTACCGCGCCCAGCACGAACAGGCCGTTGAACAGGCCGCCGTTCAGGCTCCGGTCCAGAGAAGGAAAGCCGGTGGGCACCCGCTCGGCGGAGACGCTGCCGATCCGCTCCCTGGAAAACAGGGCGGCGCAGCTGCTGAGGCTCTGCCCCGCAGGCTCCCGCTTCTCCAGGCGTTCCATATCCGTTTCAGCCATGTCCATCCCTTCTTCCTGCAAAACTACCTGCTGTGCTGGCTCACCACTGGGTCAGCTCCAGGTACAGATCCTTGTACTGTCTGGCAGACCGCTCCCAAGAGACGTCCTTTGCCATATCCCGCTGGACAATCTCGTCCCAGTGATAGCGGTTGCCAAAGTAGAGGGTCTTGGCCCGGTTAATGGCGTCCAGCAGCAGGCCCGACTCATAGCGGTCAAAGGTAAAGCCGTTGCCTGTGCCGGTAAACTCGTTGTAGGGCTCCACCGTGTCCTTCAGACCGCCGGTCTCCCGGACGATGGGCAGGGTGCCATAGTGCATGGCGTTGAGCTGGGTCAGGCCGCAGGGCTCAAAGCGGGAGGGCACCAGCAGGGCGTCGGCACCGGCGTAGATGCGGTGGGCTCTGGCCTCGTCGTACTGGATGCAGGCGCTGAAGGAGCCCTTGAAGGCCCGCTCGTAGGAGCGGAAGGCGTCCTCATACTGCCTGTCACCGGTGCCCAGAACCACCACCTGGGTATTGCCGTCCATCACCTGGGCAATGATGGCGTTGACCAGGTCCAGGCCCTTCTGGTTGGTCAGGCGGGAAATCAGGCCGATGACAAACTTGCCCTCATCCTCCTCCAGCCCCAGCTCCCGCTGGAGGGCCAGCTTGTTGGCCATCTTGTGCTCCAGCACGTTGCCCAGGCCGTAGTTGACCGCCAGGGCGGGGTCGGTCTCCGGATTCCACATGCCGTAGTCGATGCCGTTGACAATGCCCCGGAGCTTGCCGCTGTGATAGCGCAGGTGCTCCTCCAGCCGCTCGCCATACTCGCTGGTCTGGATCTCCCAGGCGTAAGTGCCGCTGACGGTGGTAATGCGGTCGGCGTAGGCCAGGCCGCCCTTGAGCATGTTGGCCTCCACCCAGTCCTGCTTGAGGGCCCCCATGTTGAACACATCATCGGGCAGGCCGGACCAGTACCGGATGGTGGGAATGTTGTACACACCCTGGAAGCGGAGGTTGTGGATCGTAATGACCGACCGGGCCCGGCCCACCGGGGTGTCCCGGAACAGGGTGCGCAGATACACCGGCACCAGGGCCGCCTGCCAGTCGTGGCAGTGGACGATGTCGGGGATCCAGTTCATATAGTTCAACGCTGCCAGGGCCGCCTTGCTGAAGAAGCAGTATTTGGGGATGTCATCCACCAGATTGGTGTAGGGATTGCCCCAGGAGAAGAACTCCTCATTGTCGATAAAGTCATATACCACGCCGTCCCAGACGTACTCCATGATCCCCACATAGTAATTGCGCCCGGTGCCGCCCAGATCCATGTAGAACTCGCCCCGGTATACCATCTTGTTCTGATACTCCTGGGGGATGCAGGCGTAGCGGGGCAGGATCACCCGCACGTCGCAGTTCAGCCGGGCCAGCTCCCGGGGCAGGGCGTACATCACGTCTCCCAGGCCCCCCGTCTTGACAAAGGGGTGGCACTCCGAACCGATGAACGCCACACTTCTGCGGGGCTGGTCGGCCGTCTCAGGAGCCGCCTCCGCAGCGGGCACGGGCTCTGCCACAGGCGCAGGTACTTCTGCCACAGGCGCGGGTTTTTCTGCCGCAGGCGCAGGTACTTCTACCGCGGGCGCGGGTACTTCTGCCGCGGGCGCGGGTACTTCTGCCGTGGGCGCAGGTACTTCTGCCGCAGGCGCAGGTACTTCTGCCGCGGGCGCGGGCTTTGTTTTGGCAGGGGTCGCCTTCTTTGCCGCCGTAGTTTTCTTCCCGGCGGCTGCTTTTTTCGTCCCGGCAGCCGCCCGCTTTTTGGGTGCGGGCTTTACCTGTTCCACAACGGGCTCCGCCGGCTTGGCGGCGGGCACCGGCTCCTCCACGGGGAGCACTTCTTTTTCCGGAGCCGCAGCCTTTTGTGCGGCCGTATTCTTCTTGCTCACAGAATCCTTCTTTTCACGAGCCATTCTGAAAACCATCCTTTCCCATCCTGTTATCCTCAGGGGCCCCGCAGCCTCCGCCGAATGGCGGGGCACCGGGCCGAACGCTTGCTGTTGAACAAAATATAACACATCCGCGCGGGGTTTGACAGCCCTTTCTGTCAGAATTCGGCGGAGTGCCATATTTTTACCAAGACAGGGCGCCGGTTTTGGCGGTTGCATTCGGTACCATAATGTACTATGATAGGGTAACAAATGTAACAGCGTCAGAGGGGGCGTCGGGATGACACCGAATCAGGACAAGCTCAACAGGCTGGCTCATGTAGCGCGGCAATACTACCTGGAGGACCGCAGGCAGAGCGATATTGCCCGGGAATTGGGGGTTTCACGTCCCCTTATCAGCCGGATGCTCAGCGAAGCCCGGGAGCTGGGCATCGTCAAAATCACCGTTTCCCTGCCTGAGGCGGATCGGCCCTCCATGCTCCATCAGCTGCGGCAGTCCAGTTCCATCCGGGACTGCGTACTGGTGGAGGACGGCGCAGATGACGACGCCACCAATCAGGCCCTCTCCCAGGGTGCGGTACAGCTGCTGGGGCAGCTGGGCTCCCGCCGCCTGGGCATCGGCTGGGGACACCTGATCGGCCAGCTGGTGACCTGGCTGGAGACCCATCCCCAGCCGGGCAGCACCGTCACCGATATCTGCCCCCTGGTGGGAAACGCCAGCATTCCGGCCCGCAACTATCAGTCCAACGAAAACGTCCGTCTGATCGCCCGGCAGCTGGGCGCCACCCCCCATTTTATCTACCTCCCGGCTCTGCCCGAGGGCCTGGAAGAAAAGCAACTGCTGTGCTCCTCCGAGATCTATCGGAAAATCCAGACCCAGTGGGCCCTGATGGATACCGCCCTGGTGAATATCGGCAACTACCCCTCCAGCCCCGACTTTGCCTCCCTGGTGCGGTATGGCGACCTGCTCCAGCAGGAGCATACCTGCGGCAGGCTGCTGGTCTACTACTTCAATTACGACGGCAAGATCATTGAATCGGATCAGGACTTTGCCATCCAGATCCCGCTGGAACTGCTGAAAAGCTGCCGGAACATCGTGGGCGTCTGCTCCGCCAACACCAGTGCCTCCGCCCTCCACGGAGCGCTGCGCTCCGGCCTCTTCACCCACCTTGTGGCCCGGGCCGAGCTTGTCCGGTCTGTTTTGAACTAATTTTGACAAATGTAACGCCTCTGTGAATCATCAGCCCTGATTCACAGAGGCGTTTTTTGCTTTATGCACAATTTTATCATTCTTGTTTTATATATCATAGAGAAGTTGCCCACATTGATTGACTTTTGTTACCAGCCGGTGTATGATGCAGACACAAACGTAACCAAGAAGTCACCCGCGCATTACGCGAGAAAGAGGGAAGGCAACATGAAAAAAGAGGAACTGGCGGCCCGCCTGAAAAACGCGTGTGCCTGCGTGGTGGAGTCTGAGGCTCTTCTGACGGAGATCGACTCCAAATTCGGCGACGCCGACCACGGCCTGACCATGAGTAAGATTGCCGCAGCCATCACCCAGGCGGTGGACGAATCCCAGGGCGGGATTCAGAATATGCTGGATGATGCCGCCATGGCCGTCATGGAGCTCAACGGAGGCAGCGCCGTCCCCCTGTGGAACACCTGGCTGGACGGCATGCAGGAGGCCGCTCCCGCCGGCGACGCGGTGGATGTGGCCGGTCTTCAGGCCATGTTTGCCAGCGCCTTTGAGGCCCTGGACGATATCTCAGGGGCCAAGGAGGGGGACAAGACCATGATGGATGCCCTGATCCCCGCCAGCCGGGCCATCGCCGCCTATACCGGGAGCGACGAGGCCGAGCTCTTTACTCTGGCCGCCCAGGCTGCCCGGGCGGGAGCCGAGGCCAGCAAAAACTTCGTCTCCAAGTTCGGCCGGGCCAAGAGCTACGGCGAGCAGACCATCGGCACCCCCGATGCCGGTGCGGTCTCCATGTCCCTGTTCTTCCAGGGCCTGGCCCAGCAGTAAGCATATCTATTATTGACGCAGGAGGTAGCATGCGATGAAAATGAAAAAGTTTATCAACGCCCCCGAGACCATCACGGACGAGGAGCTGATCGGCCTGGGCCTGGCCTATCCCGACATTCTGGACGTGGACGGTCACCTGGTCATCAGCAAGGATCTGGCGGACGCCGACCGTGTAACCATCGTCACCTACGGCGGCTCCGGCCACGAGCCCGCCCAGGCGGGCTTTGTCGGCAAGGGCATGCTGGACGTGCAGGCCGTGGGCGACATCTTCGCCGCCCCCAATGCCAAGCTGGTGTTTGAGGCCATGAAGCGGGCCGACAAGGGCCACGGCGTGCTGCTGCTCACCCTGAATTACGCCGGCGATCAGCTGGCAGGCAAGCAGGCCATCAAGCTGGCCCAGAAGGCCGGTCTCAACTTCCGCCAGGTGGTCACCGGCGAGGAAGTGCAGTATGATCCCAACGGTGAGGACAACAAGCGGGGTCTGGCCGGTGCCGTGGCCCTGTACCACATCGCCGCCGCGGCCGCCCGGGAGGGCAAGAGCCTGGACGAAGTGGCTGAGATTGCCCAGCGCTACGCCGACAGCATGGCCTCCATCACCGTCAAGTCCACCGACGCCACCCATCCCCAGAACGGCATGTCCTTCGGCGATCTGGGCGAGACCGACCTGATGGAGATTGGCGCCGGCCAGCACGGCGAGGGCGGCGGCGTCCGGGTACCCATGATGTCCTCCAAGGACACGGTGGCCGCCGTGGCTGAGGTACTGAGCAAGAAGCTGGGTCTGGCCGCAGGCGACAAGGCCTTTGTGATGATCAACGGCTGCGGCGCCACCACCATGATGGAGATGCTGGTGCTGTTCAAGGACACCGTGGAGTTCCTGAAAGCCAGAGGCGTGGAAGTGGTGGCCAGCATGGTGGGCGAGATCCTGACCGTGCAGGAGGCCGGCGGCTTCCAGATGAACATTGCCAAGTGGGACGAGGAGTTCATCCGCCTGTGGAACACCCCCTGCCACACCCCCGCTTACAGCAAGGAGTAAGAGACATGGCTGACAACATTGGAAATAAAGCGGCGCACGACTATCATCTGGATATTCCGCCCGTCCAGGACGGCTTTTTTGTCAAGGGGGCTTCCCACAGCGACTGGGGCATGCAGAATCGTCTGGCCCGGCTGTTCAATCCCGCGTCGGGCAATACGGTAATGCTGGCCTTTGACCATGGCTATATTATGGGCCCCACCGCCGGGCTGGAGCGTATCGACCTGGTGATCCCGCCTCTCGTGCCCTATGTGGACGTGCTTATGGGCACTAAGGGCGTCATCCGTTCCTGCATTTCCCCCGCCGCCCGGGTGGCAAAATGTGTCCGGGTCACTTACGACACCACCGTTCTCTTTGACGAGATGTCCAACGGCGGCGGCATCGCCTGCGACATTGAGAACGCCATCCGCATGAATGCCGACTGTATGGCGGTGCAGACCTTTATCGGCGCCCCCGGCGAGTCCCGCTCTCTGGAGCTGCTCTCCCGCACCGCCGACGCAGGCACCCGCTACGGCATCCCCACCCTGGGGGTGGTTGCCGTCGGCAAGCAGATGGAGCGCACCGAAAAGTTCTTCCAGCTGGCGACCCGCGTGCTGGCGGAAAACGGAGCCAACATCGTCAAAAGCTATTACTGTGATGGCTTTGAGCGGGTGGCCGCAGCCTGCCCGGTGCCCATCGTCATCGCCGGCGGCAAGAAGCTGCCCGAGCCGGAGGCTCTGGAGATGGCCTACAGGGCCATCCAGGAGGGCGCCCACGGCGTGGACATGGGCCGGAACATCTTCCAGTCCGACTGCCCCGCCGGCATGGCCCAGGCCATCGGCAAGGTGGTGCATGAGGGCTATACCCCCCAGCAGGCCCTGGAAGTTTATGAAAGTGTAAAGCACACCTGAGAAGGAGGAAGCGTCATGTCTGCTGAGTATATGCACATCGGTATTCCCATCACCAACCGCAAGCCCAACATGACCTACAACGAAGACGCCAAGTTCTGGGTAAGCAATGTGGACGACTACGACTACAAGATCGAGTATCTGAAGTTCGAGGAGGGTACCCCCTTCCCCGAGGAAATCCACCGCAATCCCCACGTGGCCTACAAGGTGGATCATCTGGAGCATTACATCGCCGACGCCGACAGCGTCATCTGCGGACCCATGCCTGTGGGTGAAAAGGACCGTCTGGCCTTTGTGTGGAAGGACGGCGCCATCCTGGAGCTGTACGAGGCAAACTGACACAGCAAGTTGAAATCAAATAAAGCCAATTAAAACATGAGGTCTCCAGAGCATCCGTCTCTGGAGACCTCATGTTTTCTATTTGATATTTAACCAAAATCAAAAATTACGCCAAAAGGATACGGTCTCCAACACCTTTGTATCGGTGTATCCACCCGTTTGTTTCCCTGTGTGGGTCAGCGCTGTTTCCTTTACCGGCTAGATTGCCGTTATCTGGTTTTCTAATTCCTGCGAGACCAGAAAGCGAAATTCCGTCACCTGGCGATAGGCGTTCTCCTTCCGCAGAACCGGGGAAGGAAACCAGGTGCACTTGGCAGAATTGGGGAAAAACTGCGTCTCAAAGCACAGTCCGAACTGCCGGTCATACACGGCACCGCCTTTTCCGGTACGGGGTGTGGTCTTGTTGGCAGTAAAAAAGTGCAGGCCCGGCATGGTGGTATATACCTCCATTTTCCTGCCAGAGCCGGAATCATACATAGAGGCTGCCAATTCAAGGGCTCCCCGCTCCTGTTTCCGCAACACATAGGTATGGTTAAATCCGCCGGCCTGCCGAAGCTGTGCAAAGTCGGAGTGGATCGCCCTGCCCACCGGGGAAAAGGTACGGAAATCCATCGGCGTACCCTCCACCGGTGCGATTGCGCCGTCTGCCATGGGGATTGCGCCGTTGGTGCAGTAATAATCCGCCTCAATCTTGACCAACTGCGCCAGAGCACTGCCAGCGCCATGACCGGCCAGGTTAAAATAGCTGTGATTGGTCAGGCTGCACAGGGTGTCCTTGTCGGTAACCGCCCGATAATCCAGAATGAGACGGTTATCCCTGGAAAAGCGACAAATAAGACTGACCGCCAGCGTGCCGGGAAAGCCCTCCTCCCCGTCCTGACTGACATAGCTGAACAAAAGGGCGTCCTCCCCGACCGGACTGCCGGACCAAAGTTTTGTATCAAAACCACAGAAGCCACCGTGGAGGGTGTTCTCCCCCTCATTCCGGCTCAGCTGCCAGCGCTTCCCGTTGAGGGTAAAGGCTCCGCCCTCCAGCCGCGCGGCCACCCGGCCGCACACGGCGCCAGCGTTCCCCTCCCAGCGACAGTAATCCGACACATCCTCGTAACCCCACACCACATCTCCCAGCACTCCCTTCCGGTCCGGGACAGTCAGGGCCACCAGCCGTGCTCCGTAGTCGCAGAAGCTGGCGCTGGCCCCGCTTTCGTGGGTGATGGTAAACAGATGCGCCCTGCGGCCATCCGGCAAAGAGCCAAAGGGCTTTCTGGTTATACTCATCATAGTCCTCCCTTCAAAAAAAGGAGCGCGCAAAAGGCTAAGTGTTCCCTTGCGCGCTTCCTTTCCGGTTGTCTCCTACACGGTATATCCCAGCCGTGTGACTGCTATCTCTGTGTCCCCAAGTACTTCTGCCGTAGTCAGCTTGCCGTTGCAGTATTCCAGCATACGCTCATACAGCAGTTCTCCAGCTTTGCCCAGGTCCATGCCTTCCGTCATTACAGCGGAGATATCCACGTCAATGTTATCTCCATAGTTGTCCACTGTACGGGCGTTCCCTGTCACCTTAATGGTGGGCGTGATGGGGTTTCCAATGGGATTGCCTTTCCCTGTGGAAAAAATAATAATCTGGCAGCCAATACTGGTCAGCGAGGTGGTGTTTTCCACGCCGCCGGGGGAGGCGTCCAAAAGCGTCAGGCCCCTGTGAGCAACCGTCCCATTATACGTAATCAAATCCTGAATAGGCCTTGTTCCGCCTTTTTCCACGGCGCCCAGAGCCTTCTCCTCAATGGTGGATAGTCCGCCTTTGATGTTATCCGGAGCCGGATTTGTACCCTTAATATCTACGCCAATACTGATAATATAATCTTCATACCATTTGATGGCATCCACAATGCGCTGTCCAAGCTCAGGCGTTACCGCGCGGGCACGGAGCGCCTCCTCCGCACCCATCCATTCCGTGGTCTCGGACAAAACGACCCGTCCGCCCTCATCCACCACTTTGTCGGCCACCATACCGGTCGCGGGGTTGCTGATAAGGCCTGAGACGGAATCGGAACCACCACATTCCACCCCCAGCATCAGTTCACTAACAGGCACCTCTACCCGCTTTTGCTCCGAAGCCTTGATCACAAATTCCTTCGCGTACCGAACGGCGCAGCAGGTAGTGTTAATCGTCCCTCCGCATTCGTCACAGGAGCAGACCACAACTTCCTTTCCGGATCTGCGTATGACATCTGCAATCCGTCCGGCAATGACCGGTTCCATTGACACTACCACTGCGGCAAAGACATTGGGATTAGCACCCAGCCCACCCAGGGTTGCGATGTGCTGCTCCAAGTCTGCTCCCACCTCGCCCCGGCCAAAGCAGGGGCAAACTTCCACCGTTCCTGTTACGCAGGCGGCCACACGCCGTGCAATGAAATTACTGTTGTCCATGGCACTGATTACCGCCACATGGTTGCGGATCCCAAATTTGCCGTTGGCACGTGCATATGCAAAAAATGTATTCATTTTTCGGCATCCCCTCTGCAACTGACAATATTATGAATGTGCATCCATCCACCCTGCGGCGTGTCACGGATACACCTGCCAATCGAGTAGCCGTACTTGTATACGATATCCCCCGTATGGAAATCACACAGCGCCACCTTGTGCCCGTAAGGCACAGGCTCTGTGACTGTTACGTGAAGCCCTTCAAAATCCAGCTTGTCGCCCGGCTGCGCATCAAACAGCACAACGGCCACATTATCGCTGTCATTCAGCCGAAAATATCTGTTCATATCAGGAATACCCTTCCTTTTTCAGATTTTCGCGCAATCCACCGCGGGCTGTTTCATCTTGGGGCGGAGAAGCTCGCCCCCATCCACCAGAACCGTGCTGCCCGTCATAAACCGATAGGCATCGCTCACCATGCAGGCTACTACATCTCCAATGTCCTCAGGATTTCCAATCCTGCCCAGCGGAATGCCGCGTTCTTTTTCCCTGCGGAACTGTTCCTGACTAAAAATATGTTGATTCAGCGCGCTATGAATACACCCGGGCGCACAACTGTTGACCCGCACACCATACTCCGCCATGGTTACTGCCAGGCTGCGCATCACGCTCTCCATGGCGCACTTAATGGCGGAATAGAGGGCCTGATTGGCCAATGGGCTCAATGCATTGACCGAGGTAATAATGACGATATTTCCTTCACGCTGCTTTTTCATCACCTCCGCCGCCTGATTCAGTCCATAAATTGTGCCGATAAAGTCCGTACCCAGCAGAAGGCCCATCTCCTTTTCGGTCACGTCGGGAAGTTCACCCCGGACATTGATTCCGGCATTCGCCACAAAAATGTCCAAGTGCTTGTGTTCTGCCAAAAACGTCTGGAAAAAGCGTTCCTGCTCTTCCTGCTTTGTTATGTCCACCGCATAGCCCTGGCAGCTTCCGCCGTTGTCGCGAATTCGCGCACAGGTCTGCTCAATCCCTTGCTGCGACCTCCCCAGCACCGCTACATGGGCGCCGAGGTTTGCCAATGACTCCGCAATTGCCTGTCCAATTCCGGAACTAGACCCCGTTACCACCGCCGTCTTCCCGTCCAGTCCAAAGATTTTCTTCATATATGCTTCATTCATCTTATGTCCGCACCTTTCTGTTCCCCATGCAGGCTATTGGCAAACTGCAATCATTCTGGTAAAAGCTCCGGAGCCCTGCTGAATTTTTAATGGCAGGCAGACTGTCTGAAAACGGGTGCAGGGTACCGCATCCAGGTTCATGACACATTCAATGATAAGAATCCCGTGCTGGTTCAGCAGTACCACATGGGCTGGCTTGTCCTTTTCTCGAGGATCGTCCACCGTGAAAGAATCCGTGCCTACCATTTTGACTTGCTTTTCCGCCAGGTACTCTGCCGCCTCTTTCGTCAGATAAGGTGCATAGTTGTATGCCTCATCATAGTAATATTGATGACATCCGGTATTCAGCAAAACTAAATCTCCAGCTTGTATTGTGCCATCCCGCTCCTCCGCAGCGCGCAGGTCGTCCGCAGTAATTGCTTCAAACGCCCCCCGGCGGATATGCAGCATCTGTGTGGGCACCAGGAAAAACTCGCTCACATCATACTCATCAATATTTTTTCCGTGCGCGGAGAAATGGGCCGGGGCATCAATATGGGTGGCAACATGAGTTGTAATGGTATACTCCTCCATCTTATTGGTGAAGCCCTGTGCCTTTTCCTGTTCCTCCGACGGTTCGAGGATATAGCGCAGCAGCACGGGCGGCGCCGACTTTGGCTTTGGCATACCCGGAGATATCACGGTGGATAGATCAATTAATTTCACTTTCTTCACCCGCTTTCAGGCATTTCGTTTCTACACAGTACACAGAGCAGCTCAGAGATCTCTCTGAGCTCATCTATATGCATGCATACATCATACACTCGCTGTGCCTGTGTCTTAGAAAATGTCCAGGCGCAGCAGTTCAGGAACTTATTTTTCAAAAATTTTTCGTCCCAGCATTGAGCCCGTTCTTCCTCCCTGGGCCAGGACACAGCCTCAAATCTCTGCCCAGAGTCCTGCACCACAATGATGCGGGAATACCCAAAGCCCTCCTCTCCCCGCTGTCTGGGGTCCACATCATATCGAATCCGGTCTCGGCAGCGCAGCAGCGCCGTATTATGCAGCATTTTTTCGCTAAAGCTGGCCTCATCTATATTCCCCTGGAGCAGAGCGGCCGCAACACAGTAAGGGATGCAAAACCGCGCTCTATATGGAGTATCAGGCCAAAATACCGGCAGTGACATAAAGTGGTTTTCTGAGGTCAGGCAAGTAACCTGCTCTATTCTGTCATAGGAGAAGCCCGGCATCTCGGTAATATTCAGCGCCGCCTCTATGGCCTGGTAATTGGAGAAACAGCAGGGGTATTTTTTAATCAGCAGACCAGGCTCCAGAAACGCCCATGTCTGCCCCAAGCTGCCGGCAAGTATCTCCAGCTGCTCACGGGACCCGCCATAGCATGTCAGGAAGCTGCCGGATAACAAATCCGTTCCTGTATAAAACCCGGCAGCGGCAAATTGTGCGGCACGCAATCCAGCAGCAGCGGCATTTCCCACATGCAGCGCGTTGGCCAGCGTTCCAAAATTTGCCCGCAGGCCGCAAGCAAACGTGCAGGCTATGGAAAGCGCCCGTTCCAGCCCATCCTGCGGCAGATGCAGGAGTTTGCCGGCCGCCGCTGCTGCTCCGACAACCCCTGCCACCGAAGTGGTGTGGAAGCCCATTTTATGAGCATTGGGCAGAAGCGCCTGGTTTACCAGCGCCATTACTTCCAGACCTGCCACATAACTCTCCATTACAGAACTGGCAGAGGCATTTCGGCTAAAGCCCAGGCCAAGTACCACCGGAACCAGGACCGCGCTGGGATGGCCCGGCCGCCCAAAAAACAAGTCATTGTACTCCTCAGAATGGGCAGCGCAGGCGTTGAGCAGCACGCTGTCGTACAAGTTGACCTGCTCCAGCCCCTGCCCCGCCAGATAGTGGCGGGAAGCATGGTTCTGATCGATGACAGCTTCCGCCGCCCGGAACTGGACGCTTTTTCCGCCGGAAATGATGCAGGCCATGGTATCCGTAAAACAGCGGCGTGCACAGCCTTTTACAGCTTCGGGAATATCCTGCCATTGAAGTGCCGATACAAACCGGCAGATAGCTTCCTCCGCCGTACCCATAGACTAATACAGGCCCAGCAGCCGCGGCAGCGTCAGTGTCAGAGCCGGAATATAGGAAATCATCAGGATAACGGCTATCTGCACCACACAGAACGGTATAATCGCCTTCATACATCGTTCCAGCGGTGCCTTTGCAATACCAGCAGCCAGGAAAATCGTGGGACCAAAGGGGGGTGTGCAGATGCCGCAGACCACATTGACCACGAAAATCAAGGCAAACTGCAGCGGATCTACCCCAAAGGAGATGGCCAGAGGTGCAAAGATGGGGGCAAAAATGAGGACGTTTGCGGTACATTCCATAAAGCACCCCAAGAACAGCAGCACCACATTGATCAGCAGCAAAATGACGATCTTGCTGCTGGTAAAGCTGGTAAACGCCTCGCTTATCATGGTGGGCAGCTGTGCCATGGCAATCAGGTAGCTTAGGGGCTTGGCCGCTGCATTGAGGAGCAGAATAGCCCCTGCGGTCTCCACGGCTACAATAACACTCTCCCCAAACACTTTAAGGTTCAGCCGTCTGTAATACAGCGCACCAGTAATAAGCACCCAGATATTTGCAATACACGCCGCCTCCGTGGCCGAGCAGAAGCCGGAGAAAATGGCCACTACAATGACAACCGGTGTGAGAACCGCAGGAAGGGTACGTACTGCAATAGCGGACGCCTCTTTTGCCGTATATCGCTTGGTTTCTCTCGGGTAATTGCGCTTTCTGCTGAAATAATAAACCAACGCCATTTCGCCCAACCCGATCAAAACGCCTGGTACAATACCGGCGGCAAACATTGCGCCCGTAGGAACGTTTGACATGAGCGAACCATAGACAATCATTGTAATGCTGGGAGGGATAATTGGTCCGATAATGGAGGAAGCGGCTGTTACCGCCACAGAAAACTCCTTGTCATACCCCTCTTTTTCCATGGCCGGCAAAAGCATACCGCCGATAGCGGCAGTATCGGCAACCGCAGAGCCGGACATTGTGGCAAAAAACACCGAGGCCACAATGTTGATCTGCGCCAGCGACCCCCGCATCCGGCCTACCAGCAGTTTGGCCAGGAGGATAATGTCATCCACCAGGCCCAGCCTGGTCATCAGTTCCCCTGCAAGCATAAACAGCGGGACCGCCAGCAGAGCAAAGCTGTTTACGCCCTGGTAGTACTGCTGAAAAATCAGCTCAAGCCCAATTTGCCCCCAGATTCCAGTGGTCAGGATCGCAGCCATGCCCACACCCAAAGCAATGGGCATACCGGAAAACATCAGCGCAAACAGCAGCAGGAACAAATAAACACCCATATTCATGCTACTACTTTGCCTCCTTTCCTTCCCGGCCGGTCAATCTGAGGATGTCGTGGCAAACCTGGCTGATCATGTGAATCACCATAAACACGCCGCCCAGCAGCACACCAGCAGCCGGCCAAATTAACTGGATGGGGACCGTTGTCCCCACAGAGTTCAGGTAATAGGGAATCAGGTCAATGCCAATCCGGGTAAACAGTACCAAAAACACCAGAGACAGCAAGTGGCCCACAATTTCCGCCACAGTATACGCCTTTCCTTTGAACAGGTTGATGATAAACTCAAATCGGACCAGGTTTTTGTTATGCAGTGCCACACTTCCGCCGATAAATGTGCACCAGATCAGCAGATAGCGGCTTACCTCCTCCGGCCACACAAAAGCCTGCGGCAGCAGCGCCCGGGAAAAAACGCCGATAGCCATGCTCAGCAGAATACCCGTGCCGCCTACCAAAACAATGACCTTTCCCATCTTAGCGCACAAAGTGCTGATCCAGTCAATCCACACCGTTATCCTTGTCATATAATCGCTCCTTTGGAAAGGGTGCCGCTTGTTTAGGCAAAGCTCTGCACGTATTCAATAAAATCATAAGAGATGGGCTTGCCCTCACCGACAAACTCGTCCCAAATGGCCTCGGACGCCTCGGTCCAAAGCGCCATCTCCTCGTCAGTCAGCTCCACGATGGTAACTCCCTGCTCTTTCAGCTTTTCATAGGACTCCGCGTTAGCCTCAACAAAAGCCTTGTCCTTCCACACTTCGCATTCGAGTGCACATTCCTGTACAATCTGGAACAGCTCACTGTCCAAACCACCCAGCTTTTCAATAGCCTTCGGCCCAATAAATTTGGCAGAAACCACCCAGGACTGATTAATGGGAGTAATATAGTTCAAAATTTCACCAAAGCTATTAATTTCCAGAGTCTGCACCTGATTATAGGTTGTCTCAACAAGATTCTGCTGCAGTGCGGTATAGACTTCGCCCCAGTCCAGAGAGGTAGAGGACGCTCCCCAGTTGTTAAACAGCGCCAGCTCAATTTCCGAACCGGTAGAACGAACCTTTACACCATTCATATCAGCCGGGACACGGATTTCTTTCTTGGTGGAACCAATTGCACGGGGTTCCCCTGCATCCACATCGAACATCAGCGCAATCCCTCCGGTATCTTCCAGGATCTGCGCATTTACCTCATCCCGGTATTCACTGGTGAACAGTTTACGTACCTGCTCCACAGAACTAAGCACACCGGGCAGGTCTACCCATTCAAGAGCATCGGAAAACTGCACAAAATTTCCGTTGGAACACTTAGCAATATCAACCGTGCCCGCAATGGCAGCCTCGGTAATCGCCTTATCGCCGCCCAACTGGCTGGCCGGATAATACTCCACAACCACACGGCCATCCGTGCGCTCCTCCACCAGATCACAGAACATCTGACCGCCCTGACCAGCCACAGAATCTGCACTGTCTGTATCAGCAAAACGGAGGACAATAGGTTCGTCCGAGGCCGGCTGCCCGGACTCTCCGGCGGGTTGCTGATTTTGACCAGAAGTATTTCCGCATGCAGCCAATCCAAGGGTCATTGCAAGAGCAAGGGTAATAGCAGTCAGTCTCTTTTTCATGTCTCGTTTCCTCCTTAAAATACAAATATCCGCTTTTTCTGCTATATATGGCTAGTTTATGCTTACCAATGTCATTCTACATCATTTTTGCACAGTTTCAAGCAGTCCAAGCGCTTGCTTGCGCGGTTATTTTTGTGCAATTTTGTATATTTTTCCTCTAGCGGTTTCCCAGGTTGACTTTTTTGTAAAAATATTATACTTTAAAGTTACTGCAATTTATCATTTTTGCTGCAATCCGTAATGGGAGTGTTTTATATGAGAATGAATCTGCATATCCTGCACGATGCTCTCTCTGAATATAACCCTCTTATTCTAGCCTCTGACAGCCCGGAACTGAATCTCGAGGGAATTCGCTATCTACCCAGCCAGGAGGAACGCTGGAGCACGGAGTATATGTATGCCGTTACCACGCAGGAGCTTATCTCCGCTTACTACCAGACAGATAAACGCTCGCTGACCTTTTTGTGTCAGGGCAATGTAGATCCATCATTTTTGACGGACAAAGGCTGGTCCGCAATTGTTATTTTGGAAAGCTCCAATTACAACGAGGTATTTGATATTGTTCAAAACACATTCAAAGCCTACCGCAAGTGGGAGGAAAAGCTATCGGAAGCAGCTCTGTCCGGCTGCTCCTTTAAAGCCTTCTTGGACATCGCTTCCGCAGTCTTCCACGTACCAATTGTACTTATCAACTGTATCGGACGGTTTGTATTTTCCGCTGGGGATCTCTCTTCTAATTCCCTGGATAGCGTGTGGGATTCCTTGCGGTATAAGGGGATATTCCCCCATGACATGTTGAACCCGGAAGAACGGCGTTTTCTGAATTCAAATCTGAACAACCGCCATGATCCGTTTACACTTTGGGTATCCGGCCGACAGCAGGAAAACATTGATGTAATTGTGCCTCTTTACAACAAAAGCACCTTGCTTTGCACCATGGTCTTTATAGGGTACAACACCTTCTCCAAGGGACAGCTCTCTCTGATGTACTATCTTCAGCAGCGTATTGAATCGATTTTTGACAAGTTTTCAGACTTCGAATCCCTTGACGCCGCAAGTGCCCATGGTATCATTGATATTAGCAGCGAGTCAGAGGATCCAACTGAGACTATTATGGGGCTGCTGCCGGAACGTTGGAACGGGAAAAAGCAGTTCTCTCTTTTGGTAATTCCCTTTGAACGAGAACGCTATTCCAAAGTGTTTTTAAACGATTTACTTTCCCCTCTCTATGCAATCCTTACGGCTCCGGCTGCATTTATTCATAATAACGAGCTTATTTTTGTAGAGCCGGACGCGCTGGACTCTACAGCTAAGCTTTCTAAAATACGTAAGGCACTTTACAACAACGGGCTGGTAGCCGGTGTCAGCAACTGCTTTCATGATGTCTCTTTTATCCGATGGGCCTATCAACAGTGTAAAATGGCGCTGGATCTGCACTCAACCGCTGGAAATGCAGGCTCGCTTTACTTTTTTCAAGAGCAATATTGTCAATGCTTGTACAAAATCCTGACCCACACGGCCATACCTGAAAGCCTGTGCAATTTTAGTCTGCTGCAACTGGCTCAGAAAAAAGAAAAGCGTGTAATGACTGCTATCCATGATCTGAGAATATTTTTGGCAGCAGGCGGAAACATTTCTCAAGCCGCTGATCTTTTGCAAATTCACAGAAATACCCTCAAAACAAGACTGGAAAAGCTGTCTCGGCTAATCGGCGTGGAATTCTCTGCCCTAAACGAGCAGGAATTTATTTCTTTGTACCTTACCTGTCTGATCATAGATGAGCAAACCAATTAAAAAAGCTCCTCCCCCATGTGAATTTATTACTTCACATGGGGGAGGGGCTTTTTACACTCCAGGTAGCTCAGACAATAGAATTCCGTTTTTAAATAAAATAGTCGGGATATTGCGCCTGGATCTTTTCTACATCAATCTGATAGCGGTCAAGATGCGCTTCCATCAGTGCCCGTGCTCTGGTGACATTCTTTTGCGCCACAGCCTCCATCAGATCCTGATGGTCCTGGACAATCTTTGTGTTTTTCACTGTAGTAAGTGCCATACTTCGTACTCGGTCAAAGTGTATAGAAATTGTGTCCATCAAAGCATATACCTGGGGCTTCTGCGCAATTTCAAACAACAGGCGGTGAAATTGGTGATCCAAGTCTGTAAGCGTTTCCGCATAGTAGTTCTCCAGATAAAATTGTTGTAGGCGAACATTTTCCTGAAGCATCCTGATAGCTTTTTCGTCCGCCAGCATACAATCCAGCTCAATTACCGCGCACTCCAGCACCCTGCGCATAAACCTGGCTTCTTCTACCATGTGGCAATCAATGAGGGCAATGGCGCTTCCCCGCTGGGGATAGATTTCCACAATTTTCACTTTGGAAAGCTCGATCAGCGCCTCCCGCACAGGTGTGCGGGAAAGCCCCATCTCCGCGGCCAGCTCATTCTCGCTGACCAGACTGCCCGGCTTCAGCGCAAGGCGGACAATGTTGTCCTTCAGCGTACGCAGCGCGTAATCACGGCCCGTCTCCCGTGGGAGACGCTCAGTCAAATACAAACCCTCTCGCCTCCTGTACTTCTTCCGTCTACTAGCATACAAAAACGAGCGGCGCTCGTCAAGAACCAGTATTTTGATTCAATTCTCCCCTTTGCACAAAAATCACCAGCTGAAATTTTACGTCTTCCCGACTTGCTTTCTAGTATACAAGTATTATAATTTACTTGCCAACAAAATCTGGCGGTTAATCAAGGGGGTATTTCCATGAACGAAATTTTGCAGCGGCTGTGCCGGATTGGCATTGTACCTGTCCTCTCCGTGGAGGACGCGGAAAAAGCGCTGGGACTGGCCAATGCGCTGTCTGCCGGCGGGCTTCCGGCGGCAGAGGTCACCTTCCGCACCCAGGCGGGGGAGGAGTCTATCCGCCAGATCGCAGAGAATTGCCCGCAGGTTTTGGTGGGGGCGGGCACAATTCTGAACGTGGAGCAGTGCCGGCGGGCGCTGGCCGCCGGCGCCCGGTTCATTGTCTCCCCCGGGTATAATGAGGCCCTGGTAGCTTACTGTCTGGAACAGGGCGTACCGGTCATTCCCGGCTGCGCCACTGCCTCCGACCTGGGCAGAGCAGTAAGCGCCGGCCTGGATCTGGTAAAATTTTTTCCTGCGGAGCAGGCGGGAGGGCTGCCGCTGCTCAAGGCACTAGCCCCCGTCTTTCCCCGGCTGGGTTTCATGCCTACCGGCGGCATCAGCATAAAAAATCTTTCGGACTACCTGGGATATGACCGTGTCCGCCTCTGCGGCGGCTCCTGGATGGCCAAAAGTGAGCTTATCCAGGGGGAGCGGTGGGAGGATATTACCACCCTGTGCCGGCAAGCTGTGGGGACCATGCTGAACTTTTCCCTCCAGCATGTGGGCCTGCCCTGCGGCAGCGCGGACGCCGCGGCCGGCACGGCTCAGGCCATTTGCCGGCTCTTCGGTTTAGATTACCGGCAGGGCGGTAGCTCGGACTTTGCCGGGCCCTTTGTGGAGTGCTGCAAGGTGGATATGCCAGGCACAAACGGACACATTGCCATCGGAACGCCAGATGTGGATCGGGCGGAATTCCATCTGGGTCTGGAGGGTGTGGAATTCTTGGAGCACACCCGGAAGGTGGACAACAACGGGCGCACCAAGGCGATTTATTTGAAACAGACCTTTGCCGGCTTTTCCATTCATCTGATGCGGAAGTAAGTACACTGGGGAAAGGAGCTTTTTGTATGGGGAAAATTGTTACCTTCGGAGAAATCATGCTGCGTCTGGCCCCAAACGGGTACAACCGGTTCTTCCAGGATGACCAGCTTCAGGCCACCTTTGGCGGCGGCGAGGCCAATGTGGCAGTATCTCTAGCAAATTATGGAATGCACGCAGCCTTTGTGACCAGGCTTCCCGCCCATGCCATCGGGCAGGGGGCGGTAAACGCCCTGCGGGGCCTGGGGGTAGATGCCTCTCATATTGTCCGTGGCGGGGAACGAGTGGGTATTTACTACCTGGAAAAGGGCGCCTCCCAGCGGGGCAGCGTGTGCATCTATGACCGGGCCCATTCCGCCATTCAGCAGGCACGTCCGGAGGAGTTTGACTGGGACAGTATTTTTGAGGACGCGGTCTGGTTTCACTTTACCGGCATTACCCCCGCTCTGGGGGAAAATCTGGTGGAAATCTGCCTGCAGGCCTGCCAGGCAGCCAAGGCGCGAGGTGTCAAAATCTCTTGTGACCTAAATTACCGGAGCAAGCTGTGGAACCGGGAGCAGGCCAAAGCCGCCATGACCAAGCTGTGTCAGTATGTGGATGTGTGCATCGCCAATGAGGAGGACGCCAAGGATGTCTTCGGCATTGCGGCCGCGGACAGTGATATTTATGGCGGCAAGCTGAACAAGGCAGGCTATGAAAGTGTTGCCCGACAGCTGGCCAGGCAGTTTGGATTTGAAACGGTAGCCATTACCCTGCGCACCTCCCTCTCCGCCAGCGACAACAACTGGGCGGGAATGCTGTATAACGGCGGGACGTGCTACCTGTCCAAGGAATACCATCTCCACATCGTGGACCGGGTAGGAGGTGGGGACAGCTTTGCCGGAGGACTGATTTACGCCCTACTCAGCGGGAAAGCTCCCCAGGATGCCATTGAGTTTGCCGTAGCGGCCTCCGCCCTCAAACACTCCATTGAGGGAGACTTCAACCGCGTCACCTGCGCCGAGGTGGAAAAACTAGCCGGCGGCGACAGTTCTGGGCGGGTCCAGCGTTAGTCCGCCGCGATACACACCCCAGGGGCAAAAAAAAGGAGGGCAGTTGACTGTGTACCGCTTTCCTCTTTCAGCTGCTTCATAAAGTGTGATAGCAAGATTTTTGGCGGTATCACCTTTTCATCGCTATCATTTTTTGAACCATTTCACCTAACGAGTCCTTTTCTTTATACAGGAGCCCTGACGCAAATGCGTCAGGGCTCCTGTTGTATCAAGATTTCTGGGCAATGGTGAGCATATCGGCGGTGATGTCGGTGGTATAGGGGTTGATGCCCTGGGTGTTCACCAGCTCTAGCACCTTGTCGGGGCAGAGCTCATAGCAGTAGGCCCAGCCGTGATAGGTCACCGTGCTGTCTCCCGGCAGCACCGAGGCAGTGAGGTCATTGGAGAAGTCGAAGTACAGGGCCTTTTCCGCGAAATAGAGCAGGTCGCTCATTTCCAGGTCGGTCTGCACATTCTCCAGGAAGATGTCGTAGTAGGTGGCAAAGTTACCGGGCTGGGACAGGGCCTTTTTCAGCACCGCTGTCAGCAGATTCCGCTGGGTCTCAGTGCGGCCAATGTCGGCGTCGGAGTAGGCGTCATAGGTTTTCCACTCGCCTTCCGCCTCGTCATAATAGGAATTCTGCCGGCAGCAGGCCACCTTCAGCGCGTCGGAGCCAGACAGCCACTGCATTCCCTTGTTGAAGTGGATATACAGGTCCTGGGCGAAATCTTCGTAGTTCATGTTCACCGGTACGTTGAAGTCCACACCGCCGATGGCGTCCACCAGCTTCACGAAGCCGTTGGTGCTCACCTTCACATAGAAGTCGATGGGGATGCCAAGGATCTGGGACACTTCTTCCTTCAGGCCCTCGATGCCGTTGTAGGCGTAGGCGCTGCTCAGCTTGTAGAAGGAGCTGCCGTCGGACTCCTTCACCCCGTCGACCATGGTGTCCCGGGGAAGGGAGACCAGCCCCGCCTCCTGGTTCACCGTGTCGTAGGTGAGCACCATCATGGTATCGGCGTTGCCGCCGACTTGATCGCTGGCCACCAGAAGGAAGGTGTAGGTGTAATCCTTCCGCACCGGCCCCGAGTCCTCCATCGTATTCTCCGGGGCAAAGGAAAATTGCCCGTCCGTCCAGGAGCCGATCATTTGGGCCACGTGCTGAAAGCCCAGGGCAGGCGGCAGCAGGAGGGTGACCACAATACAGACGATGGCGGCCACAAGGATCACGCGGCGCCATTTGACCTTGTTCGCCAGTTTGGGCCGCTTTTCGCCGCGGTCCTCGCTTTCCGTCAAGCAGGAGATACACTCCGCATCTTCCATGTCCGGCTCATAAAACCGGGTGAAATCCGACCACGCCTGGTCCACGGTTGCAATTCGTCCGCTGGGATGCTCCCGCTCGCGCTGCTCCATGGCATCCAGCACGCAGGCAAGGAACTCTTCGTCTCCGTCCGTCTCCCCGCGGGCATGCGTCTTCAAAAGAGCTTCCAGCTCCTCTATGTTCATGTGATATAAATACTGATACTTGGTCTCGCTGTTGCGGCTGACCATGGCTATTCCCCCTATCCGTTCGTTCCATTTTGACGGTTGAGCAGGCAGGTATCATCCGTCATCCAGGGAGTGTTTCAACTTCTTCAATAGCCTTTGCATCCGCTTTTGGCAGGCCCAAACGCTGATGTTCAGCTCCTTGGCCAGTTCCAAATAGGTCGCTTTCTCCAGGACGATCCGTTTAAGCAAATGGATCTCGTCCTCCGTCATCATGTTTTGGAAGAGCAGCTCTGCCGAAACCGGCAGCTCCCCGGTCCCGGCCACAGCGCTTTCCGGTACCTCACACATGGAAATAAACAGCTTCTGTTCCCGGTGTGCCCGCGCCATCATATTCAATGCCACGTTTTTTGCGGTAACTTTAAGCCAGCCGACCTGGTTTTCGCTGGACCGGAATACCTCAAACCGCCGCCAGGCCACAAGAAAGGTCTCCTGCGCCGCCTCGTTGGCCATGGGCCAGTTCTGCAAAAAACGATATGCATGGATTACGATCTGTCTATAGTATTGGCGATAATAGGACTCGAATATCGCCCTATTGTCCGGCGCCATAAGCGCTCGCCTCCCTGCAAAGGATTCCATAAAAAGTATAACATGAGGCCTCGCGCATCAGCAAGATTCTGCCGGTCCGTTCTCCCGCCGCAGGGCCTGAGCGGTTTTCCGGATGCCAGCGTTCAGCCAAATATCGTCTCTGTTTTCTTTATTTGAGATCCGGGCCAAAAATGGTCCCGGTGCTCACCAACCAAATCATGGCCAAGCTGTTTCTGGCGGCGGCCCTCTGCCTGTTCCGCTCGCCGCAAAGGGTGCAAACCGCTTCTTTTGCACTACTTTACCTGAAAAATATTCAGATCCTGTCCTGTCAGCGGCTTTGTATAGGGATTCAGCATCCCGTTCACGATCTCCAGCACTTCCTCCGGGTAGAGCTCATAGCACCATTCCGTCTCTTTATATTTTACCGTCCCATCCCCAGGCAGTGTCTCGAAGGAAAGCGCGGTCTCCAAGGGGAAATTCAGGAGCGACGAAGCAAACCAGGCTATATGCTCCGCCTTCAGATCCGTGGTCACATATTGCTTCCAGAGGTCTATGTACTCAAATATCTTCTGAGGGTTTGCCAGCAGTTTTTTTGCGATGGCGGCCAGCAGCTGCTGCTGGGTGCGCGTTCTGCCGATGTCCGAGTCGGGATAGGCCATCGTCCCGTCAGAGTTTTTCCGCAGGCGGCATATGGCAAGGGCTTCTTTCCCGTTGATATGCTGCATTCCGGGCTCAAAATGGATGTACAGGTCCTGGAGCGGATCATCATAGGCCATATGAATGGGCACATCGAAGTCGATTCCATCCACCGCGTCCACCACTTGGACAAAGCCATCCACATCCACACAGATGTAATAATCGATCGGGATGCCCAGCATCCGGGATACTTCGTCCCGCAATGCCTCGATCCCGTCGTGGTAGACCGCGTTGATCTTGGGAAAGCGGCGGTCCACCAGCGTATCTCTCGGAATGGACACTAGCCCCGCCATCTGCTCTGCCGTGTCGTACGTCAGCACCATAATGGTGTCCGCGTTTGCGCTTGCCTGGTCTGACGCCACAAGCAGGAACGTATAGCACAAGCGCCTGCGCTCAAAATCCCCCTGTGTGCTTGACGGTGCCGGCGTGTGTACTGTGTTTTCTCCGGCCTGGGCCTGGGTTTCCGCGGGGGAAATCTCCGCCACGGGAGGCGGTTTGATCACTGCCTTCCACGAGAGATAGGCGATCACAATAATCGCTGATAAAACGACAGCCATCAGGTATAATAGTTTCAAGATGCGGGGAAAAGATGATGTTTTGCGTGCACGTTTTCCAGACACAAAATCAACTTCTTTCTGGCCATATAGAACTGCCTATTATCATTATTTGCAGTCTTGTGGAAAACCGGACAGCCATCGACAAAGTTATTCGAAGTTTCCTTCCCCGTGTCGACTGAGAGAGCCGTGCGTCCTCTGAGTTCTATTTGGGAAAACCAGTAAATAAAGGCGATTCTAATGTGTATTTTGCTACCTTCTAATAACTCCTTGTAGAGCTTTTGCAGATGGTGCCTGGTGGTCAGCTTCTTTAGCTTGACGTCACCAATGCGAGCGATGGCAATCGTAAGCTTATATCGGTTGGCCGTAGCGGTACATATATTGAGTTTGGCGTGGAATTCATACCAGGTGCGCAACCAGGTAGCCACAGTATACTTGTCTGCCGCTTTGCTGACGCCCAGGACCTGACACTCCCCAGGTTTTTCCCTGCTTCTCTTGTTGACTACACATTTATCACCGAGGAAATGTACCACCCGGATTTGGTGACAAAGCTCCACAAGAAGCTTATAAGGGACGCCGGGCTCCACACATCGGCTTCCACGATCATGGAGCAGGTCATGTAAGATAGCGAGAACTGCCGGGCAGGAAGCACAAACTTTCTGCCCGGCACTCTTTAAACTTTTCCAGTCCCTTCGGTGTGCGGGTCAAAATATGCAACAAAAAAAGCCCTGAAAACCGAAATTCTCAAGGCTTTTCTATTCCAAACGGATTGTTTTCTAACACTTTTAAAACAGAGATACACTACTCCATCCTAACTATATAAACAAAGATACTGAACTACTCAACCTTCATCATACGATATCCAACACCAATATGCGTCTGAATATACTGGGGTGAGCCAGGTTCTTTTTCTAGCTTCTTTCGCAGAGTTGCCATAAATACGCGAAGAGAGGCAACATCATTTTCCCAGCTTCGCCCATATGCATTTCCCTCCTGTCCTTCATCAAACATATACGATTTGTATTTATCGTATCATGACCAGTACTATGAAGTTATAAATAATGTGGCCATGTGATTAAGATGAAATAAAGGCCACAAAAAACCGGGCGCACGAGAAGATTACGAAACCATGCAGTTTCCTGCTGGTCACCGTGTTGTTCTCGTGCGTCCGGTTTTTCTTTACGGTTCTCGGGAAATTTCCGGGACAGGTCAGGAAACTGTGATCTGGAAGGAGGCCGTGGCCGTCATGGAGCGCATGCCCACATTGGTCCACGAGTTGATGGTAAAGACTCCTGTAATGGTGGCCGATCCCGCCGATACGCCGGTTACGCTGCACCAGAACGTGGAGGGGGTCTCCGCCTCCACGGTGGCCACCGAGGGATCACTGCTGCTCCAGCTGGCTGAGAGGACACTGTTCTCCTGGGAACTCCAGCTGCGCTGGCTTATGAAGTTTGTTTTGCTCTCGCCCACAGCCACCGACAGGGGATTTTCATTCCACCAGTAGCTCCAGGCATAGCGGTTCTCCACGGTGACCGGCAGTCGGACCTGGAAGTTGCCGTCGTCGGGAAAGGTGGCCACGATCTCGGCGGTACCCGGACCCAGAAGAGCGATCCCCCCGATCCCCGTCACATCGGCTACAGCGGGATTCGTGGTGGTATACACGATGCCGGTAAGGGGCGTTTTGGCCCCGGTGACGGAAGCGAAAGGAAACACAAAGTTCTCCCCATAGGGTCCGCTGTACGAGCTGTAGTTCAGCTGGACCTGAGGCGGCTCCCCAGCGGGGGCCGGCGTGGCGATGGGGCTGGGGCTGGGCGTGGCAGAAGGCTCCGGAGTAGGTGAAGGCGTGGGCGTAGGCGTGGATTCCGGCGTGGTGGTGGGCTCCGGGGTAGGTGTAGGCGTCGGAGTGGGCGTCGGCTCCAGGGTAGGCGTGGGTTCCGGCGCCAGGGTCACCACTCCCGCCACCGGATGCGGCGTGGGCGACTGCGCCGGCAGTTCCGGCTGTGTCAGTATGGCCGTGCCGCCGATGACCCCCGCCAGCACCACACCGGCCACAGCGGCCGCCCCCTTATGGGCCAAAAGCCCGGCCGCTAAGGTCTTTCCGGTGGAAGCAGCCGCCCCCGCCGCGGCAGAGCCAGCCCCGGCAGAACCGGCCACGGTAGAGCCAGCCGCAGCGGTCCCGGCTCCGGCGCTCCCGGCCAGGGCCACGGAGCTTCCGGCCAGAACTCCCTGGAGGCAGGCGCTGCTCTGGGCGGCGGTCATGCCGCCCAGCAGAGCCTCCTGCTTGAGCAGATAGGCCAGGAAGGGCAGCGGCGCAAGGCCATAGAGCTTGACCCCCTGGGCAGCATAGCGGTCCACCCCCTCCTTGATGGCCTTCCGGGCATAGTTGAGGCGGCTTTTGACAGTGCCCTCGGAGGTGTCCAGGGCGGCGGCGATATCTTTGACGGCCATCTCGTCGTAGTAGTACATCAGCACGCACAGCCGTTGAGGCTCCGGCAGATTGTCGATGAGCTCCATGATCATCCGTCGGCTCTCCGCGCTGTCCATGGCCTTATCGGGTACGGTTTGGGCATCCAGAGTCTCGAAGGTATCCAGCAGGCTGTTGCCCTCCTCGTCCTCCGGGATCTGTACCTCCCGTCCCCCACGCCGGAGGACGTTGCGGCAGTAATTGGCCGTCATGGCGCTGAGCCAGCCCCAGAAGGCCGCCGGCTCCTTCAGGCTGTCCAGTTTGGTGAGCATGGCAATCAGGATCTCCTGAGTGGCGTCCAGGGCGTCGTCCTCATTGCGCAGCATCTTTTTGCAATGGTAGAACACCCGGTTCTGAACCGCCAGCACCAGGGCCTCCCGGGCTTCGCTCTCGCCCGCCAGACAGCGGGGAATGAGCGTCAGAACTTCCGCTTTTTCCATTCTTCCGTCCGTTCCTCTCTTTTCCTGTCTCTGAACCGTATCACGGGGTTATTAGCCCTCCGCCAGGGCATCCGCCAGCCGGCAGAGGACGGTAGCGGCCTCCGCCCGGGTCATACCCTGGTTGGGGGCAAAGGTGCCCTGGGAAGTACCGGTGATGATGCCTAAGGCGTACACCGTGCTGACGGCGTCCCGATAGGCCGCCGGGATCTGGTTCCAGTCCCCGATCTTGGCCTGGGCGGCCGTCTTCTGGGCATCGGTAACGGTGACACCCTTGTCCTCCATCAGGTTGGCCATGGCCAGCGCCATCTCTCCCCGGGAAATGACGGGGGCGGGGTCCTGGTAGGGCCAGTCGCCTTGCGCGTCCCGGCAGGCGCCGCTGGCGGTGCCCTCCAGAACGCCGTGCTGGTAAACGACGGTGCAGGGGGTGTACCACCACAGCTTGTTAGGATAGGAGGTGGCGAGGGCCCGGATGTCCTCCGGATAGAAGGCCCGGCCCAGCAGCGTAAAGAACTCGTATCCGCTCAGGGTGCCTTCGGGGGCAAACCGGCCGCCGCCCACACCGTTGATCCACCGCTGGTCGGCGGCCCGCTGGATGTAGGCGTGGGCCCAGTGGGAGAAGGGCACATCGACGAAGGAGACGGGGAGCTCAGGCTCGGTGGGCTCGGTGGGGCCCTCGGGGTAATTAGGCTCGATATAGGCGGGCAGAGCCACGTTGTCCAGCACCTTCACCGGAGTGGTCTGCACATACTGCGACCCATTATGGTAGTCGTAGCCGCCGCCGTTGCCCACCTGGCCGTAGTTATTGTTACCCCAGACCCAGAGGGAGCCGTCCTCCTTGATGGCCAGCGCGTTCTGCCAGGACAGGTCAAAGGCAACCACCCCGTCCATCACACGGGTCAGGGGGATCTGATCCCCGGTATAGGCCTGGGCATCCAGGTTTGCGCTGTTGCTGTTGCCGCAGGCCCACAGAGAGCCGTCCGTTTTCAAGGCCATCCAGCCCCGCTGGGAGCTCCGGGCCTCCTTGACATTATCCAGGAGCTTGATGGGGGCGGTAACGGGGACAGGCTCCGAGCCGGCAGTATCCTTTCCGGTCAGCGTTCCGCGGGTGCCCCAGCCCCAGAGCGTGCCGTCAGTTTTCAGGGCGATCAGCACATCTCTGTCGTCGGCCACGCCGTCGCAGTAGAGCACATCGTCCATCACCTTCACCGGCTGGGAGATGATCACGTGGTCATCCGCGTAGGAGCCGCTGATATTGCCTCTCAGGCCCCACATCCAAAGGGAGTGGTCCTCCTTGACATACCAACCCTCGCCGGTGGCCAGGCAGCCGCTGATGTTGGTCTTGACAGGAACGCTCTGAACCGGTCTGTCAAACTCATCTATCATGTCGTGGTAGCCCATGTACACGGCGTCCGTACCCCAGACCCACAGGTTGCCGTCTGCATCTATGGCCTCCATAGGACCCACCGTGGGAGGCGCGTACATCCGCTCCACCCCGACGGAGGGGGCAGGCGTGGGCCCCGGAGTCTCCTGGGGCTTCGGAGTCTCCTGGGGCTTCGGGGTCTCCTGGGGCTTCACGGTCTGCTCCGGGGTTTCCGGCTGCTGGGTGGAACCCCCGACAGGGTGGGCGGTAACGCCGCTGCCGTCCAGGGTGTAGAACACCGGGGTGGAGCCGTCGGTGGTGTACCACACCACCTTCCCGTTGTAGCTGATGGGGGCACAGTCTGACAGGGAGCCGCTGGCGGTCCGCACCGTACCGGTACCGCCGGTACCGTCATAGCGGACGTAAGAGAGGGTATTACCGGCAGTGCGGCCGTCCTTGTCGTTCCACAGCAGGTAACCGCCGTCCAGACCGGTGGAGACCAGCTGAGGCGTGGTGGTTCCTGCGGAGGAAAGAGCACGGCTGGAGGCGGCGCCTCCGTTCTTGGGGATATAGCTCAGGTAGACAGTCCGGGGACCGCTGCCCGCCGCACCATCATAGTTGTAGGCTGCCACGTAGCCGCTGCTGGTCTCGGCCAGTCCGCCCAGGGAGGCTCCGGTGGTGTTGTCCCCGATGGAGCCGGAAAAGCGCTGGACCGTCGTGGCCGAGACCAGACCGCTGAACTTCCCTTCCCCCGCCTTGGTGTTGTACTGCATCAGCACCGCTCCCCGGGGGTAGGCGTCGCCGTGGTCCAGGGTGATGAGGTTCCGGTCGCTGTCCACCAGCACAAACTGGTTGAAGGAATGGCTCACATAGCCCACTGAGGGATTCATTACCACATAGTAGGAATCCAGGATGCGCATGCTCTCCTGGTCCACGCAGAGGGTCAGGTTGGCCTGATGGTGCAGGCCGTCGCTGCCGGCATACATCTGATGGCAGGTGCGAATATAGAGCTGCCCGCCGTACTCGTCCGCCCGCAGAGAACCAGCGGCAAAGGGCATTGCGGTGTTGGCGCCGTACAGGCTGACCGCTCCCAGGCGGTTCCAGTCCTTGGAGTACTTCACCACCCGGATGACCTCGGTGCTGTCGCTCTCGTCGGAGTTCTGCTGGCCGAATACGAAGAAGTTATAGTCCGCCCCGGCGAAAAAACCGCCCCAGGTGGATAGCTCCATGGGGATCGTCCGGCCGGATTGGAAGGCAAAGTCGGAGGAGTAGTTCTCCACCACGATCTGTCCTTTGATATACTCCACCCGGGTCAGTCCACCGGCCTCATTCTCCATCAGATAAGAGGTGACAGGTCTGGACCAGGAGGTGTAATCCTGGCCGTTGATATTGTCGGACACAGCGGGCGTCTCTCCCGCCGCGGAGACCAGCGGCGCCATCAGGGACAGCGCCATTGCCAGGCTCAGAAACAGGGAAAACAGTCTCTTTTTCATATCTGCAGCTCCTTTCTGAGTAAATGGATTTGTGCAATCTATTTATGCTTATTGTAGCACATTACTCCTATAGAGGGCACAATCTTTGACAGGCGAGGGAACAAGTCCCCCGCCGTTACTTGGTCAGGTCCCTGTGGACGGGTCTGCCCTTCCGGAGCATCTCGGGATTGGAACGCCGCACCTTGGCCCGATAGCGCAGGTCGGCCACCAGCAGCAGTAGATAGAGCGGCGTCACCACCAGGCCGACGATGAGGCCGATGGCAAGGCATGCGATAAGGATCACACAACCGGTGAGGCCGCCGTTCAGGAAAAAGGCCAGGCCGCTGTTTTCGCCGAATATCAGCTCCGGCAGTGTCCACAGGCAGAGCACGGCGGCAAAGAAACCGGCCGACCCCATAATCTTGAGAGGGACCCCATCCAGCTCCAGCACGCAGAACGAGAAGTAGGTGCAGGCCACCAGCAGGGCGATCAAAACCTTGTGGAACCTCCGGGTGCGGTAAATGGGCTTCATACCGTCCTCTCCGTAATACCAATTCTTGAACCAAGCGATCATTGTATATTCCTCCCTTATCTGTTTCCGTGTGTTTTGCTCAGGCTCTCGCCGTTCTATATATGAAGAAACAACGTCCGCCCGTTTGGTTTTATGATTTGGAAAAAATTTTTTCTTTTTTTAATCGGGCCAGAATCGCCTGGCTCTGAGCGCTGCTCAGCGCGCAATCAGCCGCCTCCCTCTCCAGGCAGGCGCGGAGCAGGTCATGCCAGGTCTTGGCCGGCTTACATAGGCAGTTCATAGCCAAGCAGTTGGAAGAAAGGCGCTTCTTCCGTTCCCACGTCCCGCAGGTACAGGGTAAGCGTGCCCGAGGCGTCATACTCCTCATTGGGGATAAAAGAAAATCTGGCAAGATAGATCCCGTCGCAGCGGCGGACCAGGCTGGTCTCATAGGCAAAGGGCATGGGGCCACCCACCCCCCGCAGGTAGACCACATAATTCTCACCGTCATACCGGGCCATGGGGCCTGCCAGGTAATCCGACGCCGGGACAAAGTCCCTGTCGTTCAGCCAGGCGCGGCCATTGGCGGCGAGATCCATGCCGAAGCGGCGCTGGAAGAGTTCCTCCAGCTCCTCCGCCGGGAACACGTTCCACGCATCCCCGCAGGGGCAGTCCTGCCAGGATTCAGCCGGGTCCCACTGGTCCTCCTGGGGGACATATCCATACTGGTACAGGGTGGGCCGCGGGGCCAGCGCATGCACATAGTCCTCGAAGGTGTGCTCGGGCGTTATCATCTCATCTACAATCTTGACTTCCTCCAGGGCCTGCTCCATGGCCGGCGGCATTCGGCCGGCTAGCTCGGTGTGATATGGGATGGGCGAAAGCGCCTCCAGCCGCTTTAGCAGCCCGACCGCCTCCTGATCGCCGGGTACCGTATACCGCTCCCGCAGGGCATACACCATCTCGTAGGAAAGCATCTGCATTCCCTGGTGGGACCCGTCCTCGCAGTCCAGCACCGTCACCTGGGGAGGCTCTCCGGGCAGGGCCGTGTCCTCTACCACAAAGGCCAGTTGATACTGGTTAGGGGCCACCACGGGGAGCATGTCGCACACCACCAGGTAACGATTGCCTCCCAGGGGCTCTACGCTAACGAGCCTGGGTTCGCTGCTGGGCAGGGTGGCTGTCAGGCCAAACACATCAATATAGAGGTAGCCATCCTCCGTCCGGTGCCAGTTCCACTTCTCCAGATTCTCCCCATAGCTCCGGAAAGCTTGTGCCGCGGGTGCCATGGCGCCGTCCAGGAAGGGCAGCAGGTCCGCCTCCCGGATACGGTAGTAGTTGCTTTCCGGGAGAAAGGCCAGGTCACCCTGCATGTTCCAGATGGACTCCGTGGCTAGGCTGCCGGGGGTGTAAATGGCCATCAGGGCAATGCTGGAGGGCAGGTTTTCCTCCGAAAAAGGGTCGTCTCTCTGCGGTACATGGTAGACGTAGGCACACCGTCTCGCCGCGTCGGCCAGGGCGTCGCGCTTGTCCTGGGGCAGCTCCTCCGGCCGGACACAGCGGTAGGCCCCCCGGTCCTCCGCCAGGGACAGCTCCAACGCCTGGAGCAGGACATTCTGGTATGCCTCCGGGTCGTCAAAGGCACCGTTTTCCTCCCATTTCTGGGTTTGCAGGGCCAGCTGGTCCACCTTGCTTAGGGGCCGCTCACTTTCGGTATCCGGCGCGCCTGACCCGGCCGGGGCCGCCGTGCCGCCACAGCCGGACAACAGGATGGAGCTGCACAACAGTGCAGTCAGCAGGATGTGTCGTCTCATGTCGATTCCTCCTCTTTGTTATGACTGGTTTCAAGTATAGAGAAACAGAAGAGGGGCGTCTGGTTTTATCAAGTGGAAAATTTTTAGGTTAATATCACATATTACTTAGGCAGCTGGCGTCCAGAGGTGTCCCGGCCAGCTTTGAAGCTGGATTTAGACTGGCTATGGGGCCGTTCCGGGAGCTGGAGGCAGAGCGCATTCGGCTTGAATTGGAACAGGAGGGGTGAATATGTGCAACACACAGCTTTCCGTTTAGCGGTGTCGGTGTTGCGGAAGCGAGGACATCAGCCCGGGTTGGCAACAGGGCGATGCGCTGATTACGTTTAGGAAGCACAGGCTGCTGAGTAACCGGCTGCGATACCTGATCTGCAGAGAAAGCCCGCTAAAAAAGTATCAGGCCTCCGGAGTGTGTCCTCCGGAGGCCTGATTTCTTCTGTCTGTGGAAGGCAAAACAAAAACCGCCTTTTTCATTTGAAAAAGGCGGTTTTTGTGGAGCTGCTATCCGGATTTGAACCGGAGACCTCATCCTTACCAAGCGCCTTTGGAACTTTTTTCTAACTATTTTTCGTACTTTATAGCGATATACACTCCGATCTGCTTGCTTTCCGCCACTTTT
>CALWXT010000014.1 GCA_944385575.1 uncultured Flavonifractor sp.
CGGCAGGACCTGTCCCCCTGGATGGCGACTCTGTATGTGAAGGACGAGTACCGCAACCTGCACATTGGCCAGCTGCTACAGCGGGCCAGCATCGAGGCGGTGCGGGCCCTGAACCGGTACCCCTGTCTCTACCTCATCACCAAGCTGGACAACTACTACGAGAAGCTGGGCTGGCAGTTTGTGGAGAAGGCGCCCGAGGGTGGCGGAGTGATGGAGAAGATCTACCGCTACGATTTCTGAGCAAATAAAAAGCACGGGGTACGGCGAGATGCCGTACCCCGTGTTTTTCTGTTACTCAAAGATGGCCTTGGAGACGTCAATGGGATGGTCACACTGATTGTCGATGTCGGTGCCATTGCCGGAGAAGGTGCTGCCGTCGAAGTACATTACCAGGTCGGTGGGCACGTTCATCAGCAGTACGGCGGTGCCGTTGCCGATGAAGGTATTGTCGAAGAAGCGGTCGTCGGTGGCGGACTGGCCGGTGCTGTTGTAGAACAGGCCCACTTCGTTGTCGGCAAAGGTACACTCGGTGACGTTTACCCAGGCACCTCCCTGGGTCAGCAGGCCGTTTTTGTAGCCGGTGAAGGAGCAGCCGATGGCCCACACCTTGGACAGGGCGGTGATGCCCGTGTTGGAGCCGTCTCCCACAAAGTCCATGTCATAGAAGTAGTTGATCCAGTAGTATCTGCCGGTCTCCAGCATGGTGAGGCTGCCCTTCAGGGTGGTGCGCTGGTCTCCTTCGGTGCTGCCGTGGAACTCAAAGGCGCGCTGCAGCTCCAGATCCCCCTCGTAGGTCACCGGCGGCAGGTAGAGGATTACCTCGTCGAAGGGATTGACCTGGGCGGAGATGTCGTTCATCAGGCTTTGCAGCTCTTCCAGAGTATTCATGGGATAGTCCTGCCAGTGGTACTCATGGGTGAGGATGAGGCTGATGTGGATGTTCTGCCGCACCCGGATCATATCCCCGTTCTTCATCTGAATCGTCCACACCACCTGGGGCTCCCCGGAATTGCCGGTGAAGTCCAGGGAGGACACCATGGCGGCGTCGGGGGAGTAGTCCTCCCGGTGGCTGGGCTCTCCGGCCACCAAGGGGTCAGCGGCGTTCTCGTCCTGCACCACCTCTACCGTGACCTGCTCGACCAGAGGCTCAAACTCCGGCCAGGCGTCCTGGCCGGTGGCGGCGTCGTTGACGTACCACCGGGAGGGCCAGCGGTACTGCTCGTCCGGCGCACCCTGCTGGTAGATGTCGGGGGCGGGGGCGCACCGGTCGTTGGGCCAGGCCACCAGCAGCTGGTAGGTCTTGTCCCCGGCCTCATAGTACACCTCGCCTACACCGTCGTATTCCCGGGGCACATAGGGACGGTTCAGGTGCCAGATCCCCACTCCGGCGGCGATCACCACCGCCAGGGCCAGCAGGCCCAGCAGCAGCTTTTTCCGCAGCGGTACGGGATTTCCCGTGCCCTTCCGGGGATGGACGTCTTTGGCGCAGTGGGGACAGAAGGCGGCGTCTTCCGGCAGGTTCGCGCCGCAGTGGGGACAGAGCTGTTGGTGCAAGATAATCTCTCCTTATGTTAGTCCAGGGTGGCCTGGGACAGATCCGTTGGCTGGCTGCAGCGGTTGTCAATGCTCGTCCGGTTGCCCTGGAACACCGAGCCCTGGAAGTTGAGCTTCACGTCGGTAGGCACGTTGTCCAGCTGCACGCCCACATCGTTGCCGATAAACTGGTTATCGTTGAACATGGAGTGGTTGGCGTACTCGCCGCTGCTGTCGAAGCGGAAGCCGATGCGGTTGTACTGGAAGGAGCAGCCGATGACGTTGGCCCAGCTGGTGCCGTAGGCAAATACCCCGGTGTCCCAGCCGGTGAAGGTGCAGTTGGTAGCCCGGAAGGAGGCGGAGCCGGACAGACCGGTGCCGCTGCCGTCGCCCACAAAGTCCATGTCATAGAAATAGGTGATGGCGCCGTAATGGGTCAGAACCTGGACGGGGCCGGTGAAGGTGGTGCGGTTCCCGTCAGCGTCGGTGGAGCCGTACAGGTTCATACTCTGATCCTGGAGCATGATGCCATCCTCATAGGTGACGGGAGGCAGATGGAGATTGATGATGGCCTCGTCGTTTCCAAACTGCGTGCCAATGCTGTCAATGAGGGCCTGCAGCTCCTCGGAGGTGTCCATGGGGTACTCCTCCGGGTAGTAGTCGTACACCGGGATGGGGATGATCTCATAGGTCTGACGGAGATGGATGGTATCCCCGTTTTTCATTTGGAACGTCCACACCAGCTCCGCCGTGCCGCTCTCCCCGGTATAGTCGATGAGGGAAATGAGAGGACACTCCGGTACGCCGGGATTGTAGGCGGGCTGGGAGCACACCATGGGGGAGGGGCTGTCCTCCTGGCCGATAAAAGCCGCCGATACCGTCTCCACTTCTTCCAGAAACGACTCAGAGGCGTCCTGGCCGTCCCTGCTGTTGACAAACAGCCTGGCGGGCTGCCGGTACTGGCCCTCCGGCTCTCCCTGAGCCGAGACCGTGGGGGAGGGAGTGAAGCGGTCGGCACCTTGGCTTAGCAGAACCTGATAGTCCCCGTAGCGAACCTCACCATAGCCGTCAAAGGTCTTTGGGGAAAAGGCCAGCCACAGTCCAGTCCCCAGGGCGATGACCACCGCCAGGATCAAAAGACCCAGCAGCACCTGTTTTCGCCGGGGACTGGGAACTGCCGCCTCCTTCCGGGGACGGACAAACTTTGCGCAGTGGGGACAGAAAGAGGCGTTTTCAGGCAGATCCCCTCCGCACCATGGGCGCTTGTGTTCCATCGGTTATCCTCCGTTCCCCTGATAATCCAGCATGGTGTAGCCCAGCAGGTTATAGTCCTTATCCAGCAGCAGATAGCACCGCCACCGGCCTTCCCGGGGCAGGAATTCCTCCAGCCGTTCGATCTCCCGGCACTGGCGCTCCGGCTCCGGGGAGTGGAGCAGAGCCCACAGGTGGTAGATCTGGGCGTCGTCCGCCCGGAGCACCGGGCCCTTTCCAGTGTCGTAGCCGCTCAAAAACCATACTGCTCCGGAACTTTCGATCTCCTCCGGCGGGATGTAGGTGGAAAAGTCCGCCTCCCAGTTGCCCTCAAAGGCGGCCAGCTGCTCCTCGTAGAGCTCCGTGAAGTCGTAGTCGCAGGATACCACGTCGATCTGCCATTTCCTCTCCTCGATCTGGACGGGCTCCCCGATGAAGTAACCCATCAGGTGGGTGTTGCGGTCAAACATCAACAGGCATACCCGGGTGCCGGAGCTGCGGGCGTAGAACATGCCCCGCTCCTCGTCGGTGCCGTAGGCCCCACGGGAGGCCACCAGGTTAGCCAGCTGGAGGTTTTCCATCAGATAGTCGTCGATGTTGTCGCTGGTGGTGGAGGTGGTGGAGAAGTTGAGGCCGGCCAGCAGGGGGAAATACTCCCGCAGCAGGTCGGGGGTGACGGTAACCATACCGCTCTCGTCCTCCTCCAGGATCACCGCCGTGGTGTCTCCGGCGGGGAGACCGGCGGAGGGAGTTTCCCGCCCGAACCAGGCGTAAAGTCCTCCGGCCACAGCCAGGATCAGTACCAGCGCCAGCACCCATTTCAGCCCCTTCCGCCACAGGTGGGAGGGGATCTTTACCGGCTGGCGTTCCCGGATGCTTTGTGTACAGTGGGGGCAGAAGGAGGTGTCCTCAGGCAGAGGCGCGCCGCAATGAGGGCAGTTGTGTTCCATAGAGCTCGTCCCTTTCATTCAAAGGTAGCATAGGAGATGTTGACGGGGTGGTTGGCGGGGTTGGAGAGATCCGTGTTGTTGCCCGCAAACCGGCAGCCGTCGAAATAGAGGGTCTTGGCTCCCGGCACCCGGAGTAGCTCCACGGCGGTGCCGTTGCGGAGAAAGGCGTTGCCTTCAAAGCGGTTGGCGTTGACATAGCTGCCGCCGCTGTCGAAGCGGAAGCCCACGCTGTTGTCCTCGAAGAGGCAGCCTATCGGGTCAGCCCAGTCCTCCGCGCCGACCAGGAGGCCGGTGTCCCAGCCGGAGAAGCCGCAGTCCTCCACATGGCAGTCGGCCTCCACTGTGAGGCCCGTACCGGTGCCGCCGCCCCGGAAGTCGATGTACTCGATAAATCCCTGGGGGTCCTCCTCCGGCCTGTACACCACTGGGCCCAGGAAAGTGGTGCGCATGTTGTTCTCACCCAGGGAGCCGTAAAGGTTGATGGTGCGCTTGTCGATGGTAAGGCCCCCCTCATAGGCCACCGGGGGCAGATGGAGATGTACCACCGTGGGCAGGGGTACCTCCGCCTGGATCTGATCCACCAGAGCCTGAAGCTCTTCGATGGTATCCATGGGCCAGTCCTCCGGGTAGTAGTGGATGCTGTCCACCGGCTGGAAGTCCAGCTCCTGCCGCAGGAGGATGGTGTCCCCGTTTTTCATGTTGATATGCCATACAAGCTCCGCCGGGCCCTGGCTCTCTCCGGTGAAAGTGAGAACGGAGTGGAGCAGGCCCTCCGTGGCGGGATCGTTGGCGAACTCCGGCTGGAGCCAGGTGATGGGGGAAGGACTGTCCGACGGCTGGGTCATCTGAATGTAGGCAGAGTCGATCTGCTGGTTGAACATCTGTCCCGCGTCCACCCCGGTGCTCACATGGGTGATAAACAGCTTGGCGTCCCGATCGTAGCGTCCGTCTGCCTCCACCTGAACGGTGTACTCTGGCTCCGGGGTGGGATCGTTGCGGAAGGTAACGGCCAGGTGGTAGTCGTTGCCGTCCAAAGTATAGGTCAGTTCGCCCCAGGCGTCATACACATGGGGGGTAAAGTGGTGATACAGCCCCACCGCCAGCAAAATCAGCACCACCAGGATCACAGCGGGCTTCAGCCATTTGCGCCACAGGTGGGAAGGTACCTTTACCGATTGCCGGGACCGGATGCTCTGGGCACAGAATGGACAAAAAGCGGCGTCCCCCGGCAGAGAGGCGCCGCAATATGGGCAGGGTTTGGTCTTGCCGGTCACGTTACAGGGCCTCCATCAGCCGCAGCACGTTTTTATAGCGGTGCTGGGGGTTGACGTGGGTGCACCGATCCACCACGCGGCCCATTTTCCCGTCGGCCAGCTTTTTGGAGGGATGCTCGCCGGTGAGCATCACATTGATGAGCACCCCCAGTGCGTAGATGTCGGTGCGGATGTCCGACTGGGACAGGCCGTACTGCTCCGGCGCGGCGAAGCCGGTGGTGCCCAGGATCTGAGTGTCCATTTCGTGCTCAGGCTTATGTAACCGGGCGGCGTCAAAGTCAATGAGCACCGCCTCATCACCCCGCAGAATGATATTTTCCGGCTTTACGTCCCGGTGGACGGCCCCGATGGAGTGGAGCACCCACAGAGCCCGGCAGACCTGGAGCACGATCTTCCGGGTCTCGTCGGGGGAAAACAGTCCGCCCTTCAGTATGTATCCCAGGGTATCTCCCTGGATAAATTCCTCCAGCACCAGGTTCTGATCCCCCTGGCAGGCAACCTCAAACACGGTAGGCAAGTTGGGGCAGGTGTAATCCAGCAGCTTCTGGTAGACCTCCGGATTGCCGGTGAACTGCCGCAGAATGAACTGCCGTCCCGTGGTATTATGGCGAATCAGGCGCACGCTGCCTCGGGAACTTTCTTTGATGAGACGCACCTGCTCATATTCTTTCTGCAAGACATCGGAAAGCCAGGTATAAATAAAAATCCCCCCAAAAGCCTGTGCACTATGCAGTGGGCATATTGTATTGCGGCACAAAGTGTTGTAGATTAAGTATATAAAATTTAGAGAAAAAAGTAAAGTCAAGAAAGTGCAGGAAAAGAAAGGGGGATATGTTCCTGTGAAGGAAAAAACAACAGGCGACCTGAGCCAGGAACTGATGAATAAACCGGATCTGGACTCCTATCTCAGGGAAAATCAGGAATACTTTTTTCATGAGGACATGACGGAGCTGCTGGCCGGTATTTTTGAAAAGAAGGGGATCTCCAAGGCGGCTCTGGCCCGGAAAGCGGGCATGAGCGAGGTGTATCTCCATCAGGTCTTTTCCGGACGGCGCAAGCCCTCCCGGGACAGATTGCTTTGTCTGTGCATCGGGCTGGAGGCGACGCTGGATGAGACACAGCAGCTGCTGAAGCAGGCGACCTACGCGCCCCTCCACCCCAAGGTGAAGCGGGACGCCATTGTCAGCTACGGAATCCTCCACAATGCGGAGCTGGGGCAGATCAACGACAAGCTGTTCGCAGAGAATGAAAAGACCCTGTTTTAGGGATAGGAACGGCCGGCGCATCCACGGATGCGCCGGCCGTTTGTGTGACTATGAATAAATTATAAAAACTTTGGCCTAACCCCTAGGCAAATGTGGAAAACTATATTAAAATGAGGGGGACTGAAATACCATAACAGAAGAAGGGGTTGGAAGTATGAGCAAACCGCAGTATAAGCGGGTGCTGTTGAAGCTCAGCGGCGAGGCTCTGGCTGGTGAAGCCAGCCGCGGGCTGGATTTTGACGTGATCGGAGACGTCTGCGACGTAATCAAGAAGTGCGTGGCCTGTGGTGTGCAGGTTGGCATCGTGGTGGGCGGCGGCAACTTCTGGCGCGGCCTGAAGGACGGCGGCGACCGGATGGAGCGCACCCGGGCCGACCACATGGGCATGCTGGCCACCACCATCAACGCCCTGGCCGTGGCTGATGTGCTGGAGCAGAAGGGTGTGGACGTGCGGGTGCAGACCGCCATCGAGATGCGTTCCATCGCCGAGCCCTATATCCGCTCCAAGGCTATCCGCCATATGGAGAAGGGGAGAGTGGTCATCTTCGGCTGCGGCACCGGCAACCCGTTCTTCTCCACCGATACCGCGGCGGTGCTGCGGGCGGCGGAGATCGACGCCGACGCTATCCTGCTGGCCAAGAACATCGACGGTGTGTATTCCGCCGACCCGAAGAAAGACCCCAGCGCGGTCAAGTACGATACGATTACCTATGACGACGTGCTGGCCCAGCACCTGCAGGTGATGGACTCCACCGCCACGTCCCTGTCCATGGACAATAAGATCCCTGTGATCCTGTTTGCCCTGAAAGACCCGGAGAATATCCTGCGGGTGGTCATGGGCGAAAAAATTGGAACCATCGTCAAGGAGGAACCGTGAAATGAAGGAAGTCAACAAGGAATTCGACGCGAAAATGCAGAAAACCATTGATGTCGTCATGAGCGATTTCGCCAGCGTCCGGGCGGGCCGGGCCAACGCCGCCGTGCTGGATAAGATCACGGTGGACTATTACGGCGCGCCCACCCCCCTGAACCAGGTGGCCGCCATCTCCTCTCCCGACCCCCGCTCCCTGATGATCCAGCCCTGGGACGGCACCCTGCTCAAGGCCATTGAGAAGGCCATCCAGTGTTCCGACCTGGGCATCAATCCTCAGAACGACGGCCGGGTGATCCGCCTGTCCTTCCCCCAGCTCACCGAGGAGCGCCGCAAGGAGCTGACCAAGCAGGTGCGCAAGTACGGCGAGAACGGCAAGGTGGCCATCCGCAACATCCGCCGGGACGCCATGGAGAAGTTCAAGGCCATGGAGAAGAAGTCTGAGATCACCGAGGACGACCGGAAGGACTACGAGAAGGAGCTTCAGGACATCACCGAGAAGCGCTGCAAGCAGATCGACGAGCTCACCGCAAAGAAAGAGACTGAACTGATGGCGGTGTAAGCCAATCAACCATCATGATACGGTGCGGGGCGCCCCAAGGTGTCCCGCACCGGCATCTTAACTAGGAACGAGGATCGGATAGGAAACGAGCTATGGCTTTTTTGAAACCAAAGGAGGACACGGCGGCGCAGGTGGATTTTGACCATCTGCCCCGGCACGTGGCCATTATTATGGACGGCAACGGCCGGTGGGCCAAGCGCCGGGGCCTGCCCCGGACGGCGGGCCACGCCGCCGGCGCGGAGAATTTCCGCACCATTGCCACGTATTGTCAGAAGATCGGGCTGGACTACCTGACGGTGTACGCCTTCTCCACGGAGAACTGGAAGCGGCCGCTGGAGGAAGTGTCCGCCATCATGGGCCTGCTGAAGAAGTACCTGATAGAGTCCATTGAGAAAATGGAGCGGGATAAGATCAGACTCCACTTTTTCGGCGATCTTTCGCCCCTGCCTCAGGAGCTGCGTGAGATGTGCGACCGGACGGACGCCATTTCTAAGCGGTATGAGGGCATGCAGGTCAACGTATGCCTCAACTACGGCGGCCGGGACGAGATCGTGCGGGCGGCCCGTGCCTTTGCCGCCGACTGCGCGGCGGGGAAGAAGACGCCGGAGGAGCTGACGGAGGATGCCTTTTCCGGTTATCTCTACTCTGCCGGCGTACCCGACCCGGATCTGGTGATCCGGCCCAGCGGGGAGATCCGGATCTCCAACTTCCTTCTGTGGCAGTCGGCCTACGCGGAATTTTATTACACCGATGTGCTGTGGCCTGACTTTTCCAAGGAAGAACTGCACAAGGCGCTGGCGGCCTATCAGGGTCGTTCCCGCCGTTTTGGAGGTGTCTGAGTGGGTAAGCGAGTCATGGTGGCGGTGATTTTTATTCCGCTGCTGCTGGCGGCCATCTATTGGGCCTCTCCGGCTTATCCGGTGGTGCTGCCCATCATCATTGCGGGCCTGTCCATGATCGCGGTGCACGAGGCACTCTGGTCCACCGGGTTTTTGAAGCACTCCCGCATTTCCGGTTATTCCATTGTGATCGCCGGGCTGATCCCCTTCTGGGTGTATTACAGCGGAAAGCCCATGCCGATGCTGTGCGGACTGTTTCTCTACGTGCTGCTCCTGTTCTGCGAGGCGATCGCCAGCCATAAGCGGGTGGGCCTGGAGAAGATGGGCGGGGCCTTTTTTCTGGCCGTGGTCATCCCATTTTTCCTGTCCTCCTTCCTGCGCCTGCGGCTGATGGAGCAGTGGCGGGCCCTGGTGATCCTGCCCCTGGTCATCGCCTTTGTCAGCGACGCCTTCGCCCTGTTTGCCGGCATGGCCTTCGGCAAGCACAAGCTGGCCCCGAAGCTCTCCCCCAAGAAGACGGTGGAGGGGGCTGTGGGCGGCTTCCTGGGCGCCGTGGTGTGCACGGTGCTCTACGGCCTGGTGCTGCACCTGGTGTTCCATTATGAGGTGAATTATCTGCTGCTGGCCCTGTACGGGGCCCTGGGCAGCGTGGTGTCCCAGCTGGGAGACCTGTCGTTTTCCTATATCAAGCGGGAGTATGGGCTGAAGGATTTCGGCAATATTTTCCCCGGCCACGGCGGCGTACTGGATCGGTTTGACAGCGTGATCTTCTGTGCGCCCCTGACCGAGCTGATGATCCATTTCCTGCCCGCTGTGGGGGGTTGACTATGAGTAAGTGTATATCTTTATTGGGCTCCACAGGGTCGATCGGGCGGCAGTCACTGGATGTGATTGCCGCCTGTGGCATGACTGTGGCTGCCCTTACCGCCAACCGGGATGTGGAGCGGATGGAAGAACAGTGCCGTCAGTTCCGCCCGGAGCTGGCGGTGATGATGGACCCCGCCGCTGCTGCCGACCTGCGCGTGCGGCTGGCCGATACCGGCATCCGGGTGGGGTCAGGGATGGACGGCCTCATTGAGGCGGCCAGCCTGGAGCAGGCGGACACGGTGCTCACCGCTGTGGTGGGTATGGTGGGCCTGCGTCCCACCCTGGCGGCCATCCGTCAGGGTAAGCGCATCGCCCTGGCCAACAAGGAGACCCTGGTGTGCGCCGGGGAACTGGTGATGGAGGCTGCTGACACCTATGGCGCGGAGATCGTGCCGGTGGATTCCGAGCACTCCGCTATCTTCCAGTGCCTTCAGGGCAGCCGGGACAGGGGAGAGGTACGCCGCCTGATCCTCACCGCCTCCGGCGGCCCCTTCTGGGGCTGGGAGAAGGAAAAGGTGGCCTCCGCCACGGTGGAGCAGGCCCTGAAGCATCCCAACTGGTCCATGGGGGCCAAGATCACCGTGGACTCCGCCAGCCTGATGAACAAGGGCCTGGAATTTATTGAGGCCATGCGGCTCTACCGCCTGCCGCCGGAGAAAATTTCCATTGTGATCCACCGGGAGAGTATTGTACACTCCCTGGTGGAATACTGTGATAATGCCATCCTGGCCCAGCTGGGGGTACCCGACATGCGTCTGCCCATCCAGTACGCGCTCACCTGGCCCGCACGGACAGAGGCGGTGGCAAAGCCTCTGGACCTGCTGACCTGTCCGCCCCTGACCTTCCACGCGCCGGACTATGACACGTTCCCCTGCCTCTCCCTGGCCCTGGGTGCCGCCCGTACCGGCGGAACTGCCACGGCGGCCCTGAATGGCGCCAACGAGGCGGCGGTGGGTCTGTTCCTGGCAGGGAAGATCTCCTTTGGGGAGATTGCTCAGAGGGTGGAACACGCGCTGGCTTCGGTGCCTGTGGTGCAGAAGCCCGATCTGGAGGCCGTGCTGGCCGCCGATGCCGCCGCGCGGGCGGCAGTGGAAACCCACTAATTTATGAGGTGCCTATGAACGTCTTTTCCATCGTGCTCATCATCCTGTTTTTCGGCTTTCTCATCGCCATCCACGAGCTGGGGCATTTTATTGCGGCCAAAGCCCTGGGGGTACGGGTAAATGAATTTGCCATCGGCATGGGCCCCGCCCTCATTTCCCGGGAAAAAGGGGAGACCCTCTATTCTCTCCGTGCCTTTCCCATCGGCGGCTTCTGTGCCATGGAAGGGGAGGAGGAGAGCTCCGACGATCCCCGCTCCTTCCACAACAAGCCCTTTTGGAAAAAGTTCATCATCCTGGTAGCCGGCGCTTTTATGAACTTTGTGGCCGGCCTGGCCATCATCCTGGTGATCTTCTTCCTGGTGGGCAGCCCCGCCGCCCCGGTGTTCACCGGTGTGATGGAGGGTGCGGAGGCCGTGCTGGACACCGGCCTGCAGCCCGGCGACCAGTTTTACACCATTGACGGCCACCGCATCTACTTCCAGAGCGACGCGATGATCTACCTCCAGCGGGCGGGAGAGGATGTGGACGTAACGGTGCTCCGGGACGGGGAGAAGGTGGATCTGGGCACCATTTCCCTGCCTTACCGCCAGCTCACCGATGAGAGCGGGGCACAGGTGGAGAAGCGCGGCATCTATGTGGGCCAGTATTTTGAAGATACCATCTTCACCCGCTTACAGAACAGCTGGTACCAGGCCATCGACTATGTGCGCATGGTGTGGATGGGCCTGGGCGATATCGTTACCGGCACGATGGGCCTGCGGGATATGTCGGGCGTCATTGGCATCGTGGCCATGGCCGGCGACGTGGGTGAAGCAGGCGCGGCGGCAGCGGGCCTGTTCGGCGCGGTGGTCAACATCCTGGACTTTACCGCCCTCATCGCCATCAACCTGGCGGTGATGAACCTGCTGCCCATCCCCGCCCTGGATGGCGGGCAGATCTTCCTGCTCATCGTGGATGGGATCTACCGCCTGTTCAGCAAAAAGCATATCGACCAAAAATATCTGGGCTATGTCAATATGGTGGGCTTTATCTGCCTGATGGCCCTGATGGTGCTGGTGGCCATCAATGACGTGAGCAAATTCATTTTGTAGGAGGCGTATCCGAAATGACCAGACAGATTTTGGTGGGAGGCGTCCCTGTCGGCGGGGGCGCCCCCGTCACCATACAGTCCATGACCAATACCCGTACCGACGACGTGGCGGCCACTGTGGAGCAGATCAAGCGGCTGGAGACCGCCGGCTGCCAGATCATCCGGGTGGCGGTGCCCGATCAGGCCGCCGCCAAGGCGGTGGGCGCCATCCGGGAGCGCATCCATATCCCCCTGGTGGTGGATATCCACTTCGACTACAAGCTGGCCCTCACCTGCATTGACGCCGGCTGCGACGCAGTGCGCATCAATCCGGGCAACATCGGCGGGGAGGACCGGGTGAAAGCGGTGGCGGAAGCCTGTAAAGCAAAAGGACTTCCCATCCGTATCGGGGTCAACGGCGGCTCCCTGGAGAAGCCTCTGCTGGCCAAATACGGCGGCGTGACCCCGGAAGCCCTGGTGGAGTCGGCCTTTGGCCACATTGCCCTGCTGGAAAAGTACGACTTTCACGATATCTGCGTGTCCCTCAAATCCTCTCATGTGCCGGTGACCATGGCGGCCTATAAGCTCATGAGTGCGAAAAGTGATTATCCTTTACATCTGGGCGTGACTGAGACGGGCACCATCCGCATGGGCACCCTGAAATCCGCCATCGGCATCGGGGGCCTGCTGGCCCTGGGTATCGGCGATACCATGCGGGTCTCCCTGTCTGCCGACCCGGTGGAGGAGGTGCTGGCGGCCAAGGACATCCTGAAAGCCGCCGGCCTGCGGAAGGACGGGCCCGACCTGGTGTCCTGCCCCACCTGCGGCCGCACCCGCATCGACCTGATCGGTCTGGCCAGCGAGGTGGAGGAGCGGCTCAAGACCGTGGACAAGCCCATTACCGTGGCGGTGATGGGCTGCGTGGTCAACGGCCCCGGCGAGGCCTCCGCCGCCGATGTGGGCATTGCCGGCGGCAACGGAGAGGGCCTGCTGTTCCGCAAGGGGGAGATCGTGAAAAAGGTGCCCCAGGAGCAGCTGGTGGACGAGCTGTTTGCGCTGATCGAGCAGTTGTGATACAGGAGCGATTCAAACTATGCCGCAAGCACAGAAGATCCCATTTTTAAAACTGTTTTCCGCCTGGAAGCCGGGTGAGGAGCTGGCCGCGCTGGTGTCCGGCTATCTGGTGACCCGGGCGGTGATCGACAAGAATACCCGCTCCATCAAGGCCAGCGTGGAGTGTGAAGCCCCTCCGGACGAGGGGCTGCGCCGCACCATCGAGCGCAGCCTGGCCCTCACCTACCGGGTGGAGCAGGTGGCGCTGGAGGTGGCGGCCTCCGCCGGAGAAGAAAAACCTGCTCCTGCGCCCATTCCCGTGCCGGAACCCACGCCCGCACCCGTGCAGGCCCCTCCCGTGGAGGATGAGGCGGCGGCGGCTTTCCGCCGGACAGAGGAGATCCGCCGCAAGGCTCTGGCCAGCCTCAAGACCCCAAAGCCTACGGAAAAGAAGGGAAGCAAAGGCTCCGCCCCCAAGGGCAAGATGATCTACGGCAAGCATGAGGTGCGCAGGACGCCCACTCCCATGCGGGAGCTGGAGCTGGACATGGGCACGGTGATTGTGGAGGGCGACGTGTTTGCCCTGGACCACCGGGAGCTGAAGAAGCGGGGGGCCTGGGTGGTGTCCTTTGACGTCACCGACTATACCGGGTCCGTGCGCATCAACAAGTTCTTCCCCGGGGACGAGGGCAAGGGCATCGTGGATGGGGTGAAGAAGGGGCAGCGTCTGCTCATCCAGGGCAAGCTGAACATCGACCGCTTCACCGGCGACATGGTGCTGGAGCCCTACGCCATCATGGAGGCCAGCCGCACCGAGCGTGTGGACGACGCCCCCGAGAAGCGGGTGGAGCTCCACTTACATACCAACATGTCCGCCATGGACGCCCTTACCGCCGTGGGCTCCAAGATGGATTCCCCCATCGGCACCGACAAGAACGTGGTCAAGCGGGCGGAGCGGTGGGGCCACCGGGCCATCGCCATCACCGACCACGGCGTGGCCCATTCCTTTCCCAACGCCTGGCACTCCGCCAAGAAGATCAAGATTCTCTACGGGGTGGAGGCCTACTTCATCAACGACGTGGACGACCGGGTGGCCGTCCACGGGGAGAAGGAGCAGGACCTGAGCGGCGACATCGTCTGCTTCGACATTGAGACCACCGGCCTGGATAACCGCCGGGACGTGATCACCGAGATCGGCGCCGTGGTGCTGCGCAATGGGGAAGTGGTGGAGCAGTTCTCCACCTTTGCCGACCCGGAACGGCCCCTGACCCGGGAGATCACCGAGCTCACCGGCATCACTGACCAGATGCTGGAGGGGGCCCCCTCCCAGGCGGAGGCCATCAATGCCTTTCTGGATTTCGTGGGGGACCGGCCCCTGGCCGCCCACAATGCTGAGTTCGACATCGGCTTCATCGCCGCCGGCTGCCGCAAGATGGGCCGGCCCTTTGAGAATACCTACATCGACAGCCTGATCCTGGCCCAGAACCTGCTGCCTGATCTGGGCAAATATAAGCTGAATATCGTGGCGGAGCACCTGAACCTGCCCGCCTTCAATCACCACCGGGCCTACGACGACGCGGCCACGGTGGGCTATATGCTGGTGCCCTTTTTCGACATGCTGCGGGACAAGGGCGTGCACACCCTCCAGCAGATCAATCCCGCCATGCGCAAGCTGCGTTCCGGCGGCAAGGCCAAGCGGCACCCCAAGCACCTGATCGTGCTGGCCAAGAACCAGCTGGGCCTGCGCAACCTGTACAAGCTGATCTCCGCCTCCTACCTGGACCACTTCAAGCGCTATCCCATCATGCCCAAGAGCCTGATCGACCAGAACCGGGAGGGGCTCATTATCGGCTCGGCCTGTGAGGCCGGAGAGCTGTTCCAGGCCATCGTCAAGCGAAAGGACTTTAAGGAGCTCAAGCGCATCGCCTCCTGGTACGATTTTCTGGAGATCCAGCCCCTGTGCAACAATGCCTTTATGCTGCGCAAGGGCATGGTACACAGCGAGGAGGAGCTGCGGGATTTCAACCGTACCGTGGTGGCCCTGGGTGAGGAGCTGGACAAGCCGGTGTGCGCCACCGGCGACGTCCACTTCCTGGACCCGGAGGACGAGATCTACCGCCACATCCTGCTGGCCTCCAAGGGCTTTGAGGACGCCGACTCGCCCCTGCCGCTCTACTTCAAGACCACCCAGGAGATGCTGGACGAGTTTGCCTATCTGGGCAAGGATAAGGCCTATGAGGTGGTGGTGCGCAACACCAACCTGGTGGCCGACTGGTGCGAGGACGTGGTACCTCTGCCCCAGGGACTGTTCGCCCCCAAGATCGAGAACTCCGCCGAGGAGCTGACGCGGCTGGTGTGGGACAAGGCCCATGCCCTCTATGGCGAGGAGCCGCCCCAGATCGTGGTGGACCGCATCAACGCGGAGCTGGGCGATATTATTAAATGTAAGTACGACGTGATTTACATGTCCGCCCAGAAACTGGTGCAGGACTCCCTGGATCACGGCTATCTGGTTGGCTCCCGTGGCTCGGTGGGCTCCTCCCTGGTGGCCTTCATGTCGGGCATCACCGAGGTAAACTCCCTGCCGCCCCACTACCGCTGCCCCAAGTGCAAGCACTCCGACTTTGAGGCGGCCAAGGAGCTGGGCATCGGCTGCGGCGCCGACATGCCAGATGCGGTCTGTCCTATCTGCGGCACGCCCTACGACAAGGATGGCTTCAACATCCCCTTCGAGACCTTCCTGGGCTTCGGCGGCGACAAGGTGCCCGATATCGACCTGAACTTCTCCGGTGAGTACCAGTCCAACGCCCACAGGTACACCTTCGAGCTGTTCGGCCAGACCCACGTGTTCCGGGCGGGCACCATCGGCACCGTGAAGGACAAGATCGCCTTCGGCTACGTGAAGCATTACCTGGACGACCACGGCCTCCACGGTACCCGGGCGGAGGAAAACCGCCTGTCTCTGGGGTGCAGCGGCGTCAAGCGCACCACCGGCCAGCACCCTGGCGGCATGGTGGTCATCCCCCAGAACCGGGAGATCTACGACTTCTGCCCGGTGCAGCACCCCGCCGATGACCCCAACAGCGATATCATTACCACCCACTTTGAATATCACTCCATGGAGTCCAACCTGCTGAAGCTGGACATGCTGGGCCACGATGACCCCACCATGATCCGCATGCTCCAGGACCTGACCGGGGTGGACCCCCAAAAGATCCCCCTGGACGACAAGGACACCATGAGCATCTTCACCTCCTCCAAGGTGCTGGGCTTTGAGAATGACCCCATCCTAGGCCCCACCGGCGCCGTGGCCATCCCGGAGTTCAACACCAAGTTTACCCGGGGCATGCTGATGGACACCCAGCCCCATGAGTTTGATATCCTGCTCCGCCTGTCCGGCTTCTCCCACGGCACCGACGTGTGGCTGGGCAACGCCCGGGACCTGGTGGTGGAGCAGGGCATCCCCGTCGGCCAGGCTATCGGGTGTCGTGACGATATCATGATCTTCCTCATCTCCTGCGGCATGCCGGAGAAGCGCTCCTTTAAGATCATGGAGGCGGTGCGTAAGGGCAGAGGCCTGCCCGAAGGCGCCGAGGAGGAGATGAAGGCCGCCGGTGTGCCCGACTGGTACATCGGCTCCTGCAAGAAGATCAAGTATCTGTTCCCCAAGGCCCATGCCGTGGCCTATGTTATGATGGCCTTCCGCATCGCCTGGTTCAAGGTCCACCGGCCCCTGGCCTTCTACGCCGCCTTCTTCTCCATCCGCGCCAAGGCCTTTGATGCCACCTGCATGTGCATGGGCATGGATGTGTGCAAGGCCAAGATGAAGGAGATCGAGAGCAAGGAGAAGCCTACCCCCGTGGAGGAGGATATGCTGGTCACCCTGGAAGTGGTGTACGAGTTCTACCTCCGGGGCTTCACCTTTGAGACTATGGACCTGTACCGCTCCCACGCGGTCAACTTCCTGCCCGATATGGAGAAGGGTACCCTGCTGCCCCCCTTCACCTCTATCCCAGGCCTGGGCGAGACTGCCGCCTGGTCCATCATGGAGCAGCGGGGGGACAAGAAATTTATCTCCATCGAGGAGTTCTCCGCCGCCTGCCCCAAGGTGTCCAAGACCCACATTGAGCAGCTCAAGGCGGTAGGGGCTCTGGACGACATGCCCGATACCAGCCAAATCACGCTATTTGACAGATTTTAACTGTCCGGAGGGCGGCCTGCGGGCCGCCCTTTTTTTCTTGACAAAAGCTGGCTGTTATAGTATAGTAGCGTGGTAAAGTGTGAAAGCAAAGGGGGAACTCCCGTGAGCATTATCATCAACACCCCGGAAGGCACCCGGGACCGGCTGTTTGCCGAGTGTCAGGAGCGCCGCCAGGTGCAGGCCCGGCTTACCCGCCTGTTCCGGCAGCGGGGTTTTTTGGAGGTGTCCACCCCGGACACGGAATTTTATGATCTGTTTGCCCTGTCAGGCAGCGCCATCCCGCAGGAGCGGATGATCAAGGTGTGGGACCCCAGCGGCAAGTTCTGCGTCATGCGGCCCGACTCCACCACGCCTATCGCCCGGGTGGCGGCCACCAAGCTGAAGGCAGTGGCCCTGCCCCAGCGGCTGTACTACGACCAGACGGTGTACCGGGCAAATCCCGCCCACAATGGCGGCAGCCGGGAGATTCCACAGTGTGGGGTGGAGCTTATCGGAGCGGGTGGAAAGAAGGCGGATGTGGAGATCATCGTCACCGCCATCGACGCCCTGCGCTCCTGCGGGGCTGCCCGGTTCCATGTGGAGCTGGGCCACGCCGGGTACTTCCGGGAGCTGGCCGGCCGTCTGGAGCTGGGGGAGGAGGCGGTGGAGGAGATGCGCACCCTCATCGAGGGGAAGAACTTCGCCGCCCTCAACGCCTTCCTGGAACCCCACCGGGGCAACCCGGCCTGTGCCGCCCTGGAGCGGCTCAGCCGTCTGTTCGGCGGGGTGGAGGTGCTCTCCCAGGCGGAGAAGCTGGCGGGCAAAACCCCGGCGGTGGACTACCTGTCCGACCTGTATGACGAGCTGTCCGCCGCGGGCTACGGCGCCTATGTCCGCTTTGACCTGGGCATGGTCCACCAGATCGACTACTACACCGGCGTGGTCTTCCGGGGCTATGTAGAGGGGGCGGGAGACGCCGTCCTCTCCGGCGGTCGGTATGACAAGCTGGTCGGGGTCTTCGGACGGGAGGCCCAGGCCACCGGCTTTGCCGTGGACGTGGACGCGGTGGCCCGCACCCTGCCCGAGCTGGCACCGCCGGTGCTGCGCACCATCGTCCACTACGAGCCGGGCTACCTGGCTCAGGCTCTGGAGGCGGTGGACGGCCGACCCGCCGGAACCAGCGAGCTGTCCCCCTGCCGCACCCTGGAATCCAGCCTGAACCTGGCCCGGGACAAGGGGGCGGAGGCCGTGCTGGTCTTTGACAAGGACGGAGAAAGGACGGTGCGGGTATGAGCGAGCGTTTGAGAATTGCCATCACCAAGGGCCGCCTGCTGGACAAGAGCGTGGAGCTCTTTGAAGGGGCGGGGCTGGACTGCTCTCCCATCAAGGACCCGGGCCGGCGGCTGGTCCACAGCCTGCCCAACTATCCTCTGGACGCGGTGCTGGCCAAGGCTCCCGACGTGATCACTTACGTGGAGCACGGAGTATGTGACCTGGGCATCGTGGGCAAGGACACCATTCTGGAGAAGGGCGGTTCCTTCTATGAGGTGCTGGATCTGGGCTTCGGCAAGTGCCGCTTTGCCCTGGCCGTCAAGCAGGGCAGCGACTTCTACGGCACCTACAAGACCCGGCGGGTGGCTTCCAAGTACCCGGAGGTGACAAAAGCCTTCTTTGCCAGGAAGGGCATGGACGTGGACATCATCAAGATCGAGGGCAGCGTGGAGCTGGCCCCCATCCTGAATCTCACCGACGCCATCGTGGACATCGTGGAGACGGGAGCCACATTGAAGGCCAACGGCCTGGTGCCCATTGAGGACGTGGCTCCGGTGTCCGCCCGGCTCATCGTCAACACCGCCAGCATGAAGCTGTATAAAGATCAGATCGCAGACTTTATCGCCCGCTGCGAGGGAGAATTGGAGAAGCGGAAATGATACAGATCGTAAAAGCGGACGGCGCCGCTGAGCGGGCGGTAATGGACGCCATGAAGGCCCGTGCCGCCCAGGCCAACCAGGCCATTGACGCGGCGGCAGCCGAGATCATGGAGACCGTGAAGGAAAAGGGGTTTGAGGCGGTGCGGGACTACTCCCTCCGTTTCGACAAGGCCGAACCCAGGGAGATCACCCCGGCCGAGCTGGATGCGGCTTATAGCCGCTGCCCCAAGGAGCTGATTGCCGCCCTGGAACGGGCGGCGGCCAACATTCGGGACTATAACGAAAAGCTGCTTACCCGGACTATGGAGTGGACCTCCCCGGACGGAGGCGTGGTGGGCCGTGTGGTCCGTGGCCTCACCCGTGTGGGCATCTACGTCCCCGGCGGCACCGCCGCCTACCCCAGCAGCGTGCTGATGAACGCGGTGCCCGCCAAGGTGGCCGGGGTGGAGGAGATCGTCATGGTGACCCCTCCTACCGAAAATTTGAACGACGCGGTTCTGGCTGCCGCCAAAATCGCCGGTGTGGACCGGGTGATCGCCGTGGGCGGCGCCCAGGCGGTGGCCGCTCTCACCTACGGGGCGGGCTTTATCCCTCGGGTGGATAAGCTGGTAGGCCCCGGCAACGCCTTTGTGGCCGCCGCCAAGCGGCAGGCCTACGGCAAGCTGGACATCGACATGGTGGCCGGTCCCTCCGAGGTGCTGGTCATCGCCGACGGCAAGGCCAACCCCAAGTTCGTGGCCGCCGACCTGCTGAGCCAGGCCGAGCACGACAAGCTGGCCTCTGCGGTGCTGCTTACCGATTCCATGGAACTGGCTCAGGCGGTGGACGCGGAGATCATCCGCCAGACCGGGTACCTCAGCCGGTCCGAGATCATGGAGTGCTCTCTGCGGGACTTCGGCTGTGCCATCGTGTGCGACAGTCTGGCAGACTGCGCCGCCCTGGCCAATGAGATCGCCCCGGAGCATTTGGAGATCGTCACGGAAGACCCCCGGGCCCTGCTGCCCGCCATCAAGAATGCAGGCGCGGTGTTCCTGGGCGCCTGGTCCCCGGAGCCCCTGGGGGACTATCTGGCCGGACCAGACCACGTGCTGCCCACCAGCGGCACTGCCCGGTTCTTCTCACCCCTCAGCGTGGACAGCTTCCTCAAGACCATGAGCATCATCCAGTACGACCAGGCCAGCCTGGCCCCCATCAAGGACCAGATCATCACCCTGGCCCAGAGCGAAAAGCTCACCGCCCACGCCAACTCCATTCAGGTGCGGTTTGAGTAAAGGAGAATGACCATGAGAACAGCCCAACTGACCCGTACCACCAAGGAGACCGACATCCGCCTGACCCTCAGCCTGGAGGGCGGCCCGGTGGAGATCCACACCGGCATCGGGTTTTTCGACCACATGCTTACCGCCTTTGCTTTCTATGGCGGCCTGGGCCTGGAGGTGTATGCCAAGGGCGACCTGGAGGTGGACGGCCACCACACCGTGGAGGACGCGGGCATCGTCCTGGGCCAGGCCATGCGGGAAGCTCTGGGGGACCGGAAGGGCATCCGCCGGTTCGCGTCCTGCTACATCCCTATGGACGAGGCCCTGTGCTTCACCGCCCTGGACTTCTCCAACCGGCCTTTCCTGGCGCTGGACGCCGAGATGCCCCAGCCCATGATTGGCGCCTACGATTCCTGCCTCACGGAGGAGTTCCTGCGTGCTTTTGCGGTGAACAGTGGTTTAACTTTACATATGAAGTGCCTGTATGGAAAGAACGCCCACCACATCACCGAGGCCCTGTTCAAGTCCCTGGGCGCGGCGGTACGTGAGGCCGTCCAGATCACCGGTACCGGCGTCACCTCCACCAAGGGGGTGCTGTGATGGGACGCATCGCCATCGTGGACTACGGCGTGGGCAACCTGAAAAGTGTCACCAACGCCATGGACTACCTGGGACTAAAGACCTGCATCACCAGCGACCGGAAGGAGCTGGAGCTGGCTGACGCCGTTATCCTGCCCGGGGTAGGTGCTTTTCCCGACGCGGCGGACAAGCTGCGCTCCACCGGTCTGGATCGGGTCCTGCTTGCCCAGGCGGAACAGAAGCCCATCCTGGGCATCTGCCTGGGGATGCAGCTGCTGCTGGACCGGGGAGAGGAAGTGCGGGAGTGTGCCGGGCTGGGCCTGGTGCCCGGCTGTGTCCGGAGGATAGAGACCAGCCTGAAACTGCCCCATATCGGCTGGAACAGCCTGAGCTTCCCCAACCCCTCACCCCTGTTCGCCGGAGTGGAGGAGGGAAGCTATGTCTATTTCGTCCACTCCTTCTGCGCTGTGGCGGATGATCCCCAAACCGTCGCTGCACAGACCGACTACGGCGTACCGGTGACGGCCGCGGTGCAGAAGGGCAATGTGTACGGCTGCCAGTTCCACCCGGAGAAAAGCGGCGAGGTGGGCTTACAGATCTTACGGAATTTCGGAGGGCTGAATCCATGATTTTGTTTCCGGCCATTGATTTGAAGAACGGCCAGGCGGTGCGCCTGTATAAGGGGGACTTCGCCACTGCCCATCAGGTGGCCTCCGACCCTCTGGCCGTAGCCAGGGATTTTTATGATGCCGGGGCCCGGTACATCCACATGGTGGACCTGGACGGGGCCCGCAGCGGTGAGCGGCAGAACGGTTCCATCGTGCAGGCGGTGGCGGAGCAGTCCGGCCTGAAGGTGGAGCTGGGAGGCGGCATCCGCTCCATGGCCGATCTGGAGGCGGTTTTTTCCCTGGGGGTGTGGCGGTGCGTCATCGGTTCCGCCGCCGTCAGTCATCCGGAATTTGTAAAAGAGGCGGTGGAAACGTACGGCGAGCGGGTGGCCGTGGGCATTGACGCCATGGACGGCATCGTCAAGACCGCCGGGTGGGAGCAGTCCTCGGGACTGGACTATCTGGATTTTGCCAAGTCCATGGAATCAATTGGTGTAAAGACAATTATCTTTACGGATATTGCCACCGACGGTATGCTGTCCGGGCCCTCCTTTGAACGGCTGGCAGCCCTCCAAAAGGCAGTGGGCTGCCAGATCACCGCCTCCGGCGGGGTGTCCTCCAACGAGGACCTGTCCAGACTGAATGAGATGGGCCTGTACGGGGCCATCATCGGCAAAGCCTACTACGCCGGGACGATGGATTTGCCCCGGGCGGTAAAGGAGGCGGGCGAGCAGTGTTAGCCAAGCGTATCATCCCCTGCCTGGACGTGAAAGACGGCCGGGTGGTGAAAGGGGTCAACTTTGTCAACATCCGGGATGCCGGCGACCCGGTGGAGCTGGCCAAATATTACTCTGACCAGGGCGCCGACGAGATCGTGTTCCTGGACATTACCGCCACCAGCGACGCCCGGGACACCGTGACCGACGTGGTGGAGCGCACCGCCGCCCAGGTATTCGTCCCCCTGACAGTGGGAGGCGGCATCCGTACTGTGGAGGACTTTCAGCGGCTGCTGCGGGCGGGGGCAGACAAGATCTCGGTGAACTCCGCCGCCGTGGCCCGGCCTGAATTGATTTCCGAGGCGGCGGAGCGGTTTGGTTCCCAGTGTGTGGTGTTGGCCGCCGATGCCCGTGCCCGGGGGGATGGGACCTGGGAAGTGGTGGTGGCCGGAGGCCGCAAGCCCACCGGTATGGACCTGATCGAATGGGTCAGGAAGGCGGAGTCCCTGGGAGCGGGGGAGATCCTTCTCACTTCCATGGACGCCGACGGCACCAAGGCGGGATTTGACCTGGCCATGACAAAGGCAGTTACCGAAGCGGTGTCCATCCCTGTTATCGCATCCGGCGGCTGCGGTTCCCTGGACCATTTTGCAGAGGTTTTCGAGGAAACCAACTGCGACGCCGCCCTGGCGGCATCCCTGTTTCACTTTGGGGAGCTGACGGTGCCCCAGGTGAAGGACTATCTCCGAACCCGGGCGATTCCGGTGCGCTGAGGAGGGAGACATGATGCTGGACGATTTGCTGGATCTGCTGGACCTGACCGGGGAGGCGGTGCCCAGCCTGTTCAACGCAGCAGGAAAGCAGAAGCGGCAGAAGAAACGGCCTGCCGCCGCTTCGGGCCGCCCGGTCGTGCAGACCACAGGCAAACTTACTGCCCGGCGGACCAAACACCAAGGGGAGGACCCCTGGGACTGGAAGGAGGAGAAGCCCCCCTGGGAGCTGTGAGAAACTTATGAGCTTTGATTTGAATTTGTTGTTCCAGAAGTCTGATCTGATCCCCGTCATCATTCAGGACGCGGAGACCAGGGACATTCTGATGCTGGGCTTTACCAACCGGGAGGCGGTGAAGCTGACCCTGAAAACGAAAACAGCCTGGTTCTGGTCCCGCAGCCGGCAAAAGCTGTGGAACAAGGGGGAGAGCTCCGGCCACTTCCTCCATGTGAAGAAGGTGGTCACCGACTGTGACACCGATACCCTGCTCTATCTCTGTGTGCCGGAGGGTCCCACCTGCCACACCGGGGCCAGAAGCTGCTTTTTCAATGATATTTGGGAGGAGACCACATGAACGATACCGTATTGCAGGACCTGTATCAGGTGGTGCTGAACCGCAAAAGCGACCCTCAGGAGGGTTCCTACACCTGTTACCTGTTCGACAAGGGCCTGGACAAGATTTTGAAGAAGGTGGGGGAGGAGTGCTCCGAGACCATCATTGCCGCCAAGAACGGCAAGCAGGAGGAGACGGTGGGTGAGATCTCCGATCTGATCTACCACCTGATGGTGATGATGGCCGATCAGAATATCCCCCTGGACGCGGTGCTGGCTGAGCTGGAGCGCCGCAGCCATAAGATCGGCAATCTCAAGCAGATGAAGACCGTGGATCACGAGACCTGAAAAAAGAGGCGCTGCTGCGGCAGCGCCTCTTTCATTTATGCCTGCCCGTAGGTGACGAACAGGGTATATAGCCGGCTGATGGTGTTCCAGCTGTCCTGATCCAGCACACCGGTCTCCGGACGGCCGTCCAGCCGCTGGATCCAGCGGATATTGTGCGCAGTGGCGGCATCGTTGGAGCCGGAGACCGGAGCGGATTCCAGACCGTCCAGCAGGCGGGCCAGGGCGCGGAACATGGACTGCACCAGGTAGAGGTGTACGCTGTCCTGGCCGGGTTTGACGGAGAAGTCACAATAGGGATAGCCCCGGCAGGGGAGAGGCCCGGCCAGACGGGCCCTGGCCTGAAGGTAGAGGGCGACGATGGCGTCCCAGGTGGCCTGGTTCACTTGCCCGGTGACGGGCGGGAAAAACTCCCGCTGAAACAGCATTACGGCTTCCAGGGTGCGTTCCCCGAACACGCCGTCCGGTGTGAGCCGCGGGAGAAAGTCGTAGAGAAAGGACAGCTCCCGCAGCATGGTCTGGAGGCTGCGGACGGGCTGGCCGATGAGGCGGATCTCTTGGGACGGGATCATGCTGACGCTCCTCTCTCGTCGGCGGAGTCCAAAGTCATGGGCTGGCCGGGGTATTGGGTCAGGCCGGTGGCCTGGCTCTCAGGCAGGTCGGGCCGGAACTGCTCCGGGATCACGTTGGTGTAGGTGCTGACGGTGTCCACAATGCCGGCGTACAGCCGGTAGAGGGCGGCCCAGGTCTGGGGTCCCATAATGCCGTCCTGAGGCAGGCCGCTCATCCGCTGTACGGCGATAACGGCGTTTTTGGTGGCCGGGCCGTAGATGCCGTCAATGGCTACGGCGGGGACATTGTTGTAGAACTCGGCCACTACGGACAGGACGTACTGGATGACTTTCACCGATTCGCCCCTGTCGCCTTCCCGCAGCACGTTGGGGAAGGGCTGGTCGCCGCTGCCGGGGTAATAGGTCTGCCCCTGGCTGATGAGCTCGGCCAGGTCCAGCACCCCCACGTAGAGGAACACCATTTTATACCAGGTTCCGCTGCCCACAATGCCGTCGGGCGTCAGGTCAAAGATCTCCTGGAACTTTTTCACCGCCGCCTCGGTGGAGGGACCGAAGATGCCGTCCACCGGATAGATTTTGGGGATAGCGGGGTAGTCCCGGGAAATCCGGTTGAGCATGACCTGGATGCGCTGCACCGCCTCTCCGCTGTCATACCGGCGGATGGGATAGCCGGGATAGGAGTAGCGGATGCCCTGTACCGGGGCGTTGGTGACCAGTTCGATGTTGTCGCCATAGTAGTAGCGCAGGATGGACATGTAGTCCGCCCCTTCCTCTGCCATGGCCTGGCTGCCCCACTGGGACAGGCCGTCGCAGGTGACGGTGGTGCCATTGCAGAATTTGGCGGCCAGGGGCTCCACAAAGCCGATACGCCGTATGTAGGAGTTGAACATCTCATCCACCAGCTGACTGATATTTTCAAAGATGTTGCGGCCTTTGATGAATTTCTGGTCGTAGGCGGTGGAGGAGGTGATGTTGAAGGGATAACCCCGGCTGGGATAGAACTCGGTATATACCCGGTTCAGAGCGAAGGAGATGATGGCCAGGATATTGGCCTGGAGCGCGGCGGTCTCCCAGGTGGGATAGATCTCGCTGGAGGCTACATTTTTTACGTAGTCGGGGAAGGAGACGGTGACATTTTCCGCGCTGGAGCCGGGCGGTCCCAGGTGCACGGTGATGTACTGGGGGACATAAGGGGTAATGGGCAGAGATTCAGGCATGTTCTCCCTCCTTTACAGGTTCTGAGGCGGGATATTGACCGGATTTTCCGGCAGCAAAGCCGAGGTCTGCTCCGGCAGGGGGATGAGCTCCAGTTCCTGCAGGGTCTGGGTTCCGGGAAAGATCTGGACGTTTTCCACGACCAGCAGCTCATAGCCCGGAGATTCCGCCCAGATATCGCACACGGCGAAGGGTTCGGCTGTGCCGGGGTTTTCGCTGGCAGAGGCGTTTGGGGTGGCAACCTGCACAGGAGCCGTGCGGCCGCTGCCATCTGTTGTCCGTACGGCCAGCAGGACATGGCGCCCCTCCGTTCCGCGCTGAGTGAAGGCTACGGTGGCGCCTGCGACCGGGATCTGGGCTCGGGAGGCGTAAACTCGGGTCAAAATAGTTCCAACAGCTTCCAACTGACATTCCTCCTTTTACGGCATCCTATGCGGCGGTCCGCCGGCCGGTGCCCGCAGAATTGTCCGGAGACGTTGACATCGTACGCCGTTTCGAGTAAACTGAAAAGGAGCGAGTAGCAGTTATGCTCTGGAAAGAGTGTGGTTTGACATGAAAAAGCAAAAGGTATCCAGTGCGGTGATCCGCCGTCTGCCGCGCTATTACCGGCATTTGAACGACCTGCATCAGGCCGGCGTGGAGCGCATATCCTCCAACGCCCTGGGCAATTCCCTGGGCCTGACCGCCTCCCAGATCCGCCAGGACCTGTCCTGCTTCGGTGAGTTTGGTCAGCAGGGTTACGGCTATAATGTGAGCACGCTGCGGGATGAAGTGGCCGATATTCTGGGCATGAACCGGGGCCATACCGCGGTGATCCTGGGTGTAGGTAACCTGGGCCGTGCTCTGATGGAAAACTTCCATTTTGACCGCTCCGGCGTGGCGCTGGCCGCCGCTTTTGATGTGGCGCCGGAGGTGGTAGGACGTCAGGTTTCCGGCATCCCTGTCTACCATGTGGACCAGCTGGAGGAATATCTGTCCCGTCAGCCTGCCAGCATTGGTGTGCTCACGGTCCCCGGTCGGGTGGCGCCCGGCATTGCCAATCGGCTGGTGCAGGCCGGCGTAAAGGGGATTTGGAATTTTACCAATATTGAGCTGTCTCTGGATGCGCCCGATGTGGTGGTGGAAGACGTCCATTTTGCGGACAGCCTGCTTGCATTGAGTTATATGATCTCGGAGGCGCCATGAAGAAACCCGCAGTTATCCTGCTTGCCGCGGCTATTCTGGTGAGCGCTGCTGCCGCCAGCGAGTCGCTGATTTCCAAAAGCTATTTGACCAATACTTACCTGCCGGACGTGGAAAAGCAGGTTTCCCAGCGGATCGAGGAAAAGACGGAGGACACTTATCAGGCAGCGCTCAATGACCTGAACCAGAAGCACAGCACCTACCTGGCTCTGGCGGGCGGGGAGCAGAGCTATGCCGCCTCGCTGACCGATCTCCGCTTTAAGAAGGGGGACATGGTGACCCTGTCCACCGGCTCCGGCGGAATGCTGCTGGCGGGGAGCGCCAGCTGGTCGTTTACCGGCGGCGCGGTGGTGGATGTGACGGCGGGGCAGACAGTGGCTTCCGGGTCGGCCCTGACCATTCGGCACCGCTATCTGGCGGGAGAGAATACCACCGCCTCGGTGACCATCACCTCCGACACGGCGGTGCTCAGCGTGGAGGGGTACTATTCCGTGGCCTCCGGTTCCGGTGTGGATTACAATGCCATGGCCGACGCCCTGTTTGAGATGGGACTGTTCCAGGGCAGCGGTACCGCCTACGGCAGCGGCTATGACCTGGAGGTGCCCTCCACCCGGATCATGGGCGTGGTGATGTTTCTCCGTCTGATCGGGGAGGAGCAGGCGGCCCTGTCCAGCACGGCAGCCAACCCCTTTGCGGATACCCCCGCCTGGTGTGACCGCTATGTGGCCTATGCATTTGAGAAAGGCTACACCAACGGCGTGGGCGAGAATGCCGCCGGGCAGCTTCTGTTTGCCCCTGACCGGCAAATCTCGGCCAACGAGTATATGACCCTGATCCTCCGCGCCCTGGGCTATACCGACAGCGGAACCACGCCCGATTTCACCTGGGACACCGCTGTAAGCAAGAGTGTGGCCTACGGGGTACTCACCAGCGGGGAGCAGGCCATGCTGAACCAGAGCAGCTTCCTGCGGGCGCAGGTGGTCTATCTGTCCTATTTCTCCCTGAATGCCTCCATGAAGAATGGCGGCATTCTGCTGGACCGGACGGCGGCCAGCAGCGGGCTGGGACGTAGTGAATTTGAACGGATCATGTCCGGGGTGACGGTGCCCCGGCTGTAACGGACCGGCAGACCGCCGCCGTGGAGCTTCCACGGCGGCGGTTTTTTGTGCCTGTCAGAATGGACAGGTGGGAAAAGGTGGAGTTTTGTGGATGTTGTGCATTGACAACAGTTAGCAATGCAACTAAAATAAGCGGTATCGTAAGGAAAGGAGATGGTCGGATGCGTCAGGAGCACCACGTGGGATATGAGATCAAGGCGCTGGCCAACCTCTTGCGGCGCAAGGTACTGGAGACTACCACGGGTTCGCCCGATGGGGACGACTTTACCGAGATGCAGGCGAAGATTCTGGGCTTTCTGTGCCATAACCGGGATCAGGAAGTATGCCAAAAGGACATTGAGGAAGCGTTTTATATCCGCAGATCCACGGCCTCCCGCCTGCTCAAGCGCCTGGAGACCGACGGGTTTATCGTGCGGCAGTCCGTATCCCGGGATGCCCGGCTCAAACAGGTGACCACCACGCCGAAGGCGGACGCGCTGCTTCAGGAGGTCACGGAGCGGATCTCCTGCGTAGAGCGGACGCTGACCAGGGGACTGTCCCAGCAGGAACTGGATCAGTTTCTGGCTACGGTGGAAAAACTGAAACAGAATCTGATGTAAGAGCACAAGAACACAGCGATCCAAGGAGGAAACCTATGAAGAAGAAACGAGGATTGACCAGCTGTATCAAGGAGTTTTGGCGGGACACCATCCTCACCCCCATTTTCGTCATCGGCGAAGTGGCGTTTGACGTACTCATCCCCATGATGACCGGCAAGCTGCTGGATGAAGGCGTAAAAGCAGGCAGCATGGGGCACATCGTACGCTATGGTGTGACGGTGGTGGCTATGGCGCTGGTTGCGCTGCTGCTGGGCGCCCTGTCCGGCCGGTTTGCCGCCCGTGCGTCTACCGGCTTTTCCCGCAATCTGCGCCGGGAGATGTACCAGAACGTACAGAAGTTTTCTTTTTCCAATATTGACAAATTTTCTACCGCCGGTATCATTACCCGCCTGACCACCGACGTGACCAATGTGCAGATGGCATTTATGATGATCATTCGTATCGCGGTGCGCTGCCCCATCATGCTCGTCTGCGCCTGGGTGATGACCTTTACCATCAACCCCAAGCTGGCCCTGATTTTCCTGGTGGTCATCCCTGTCCTGGCGGGCGGCGTCCTGCTGATCATGAAGACGGCCCATCCCGTTTTCGAGCGGGTCATCAAAAAGTATGACTGGCTGAACAACGTGGTAGAGGAGAACCTGCTGGGCATCCGCGTGGTAAAGTCCTTTGTCCGCGAGGACTATGAGAAGGAGAAGTTCGGCAAGGTCTCCCAGGAGATTTACACGGACTTCTCCAAGGCGGAGAAGATCGTCGCCTTCAATATGCCTCTGATGCAGATCTGCGTTTACGCCTGCATCCTGACCGTGTCCTGGATCGGCGCCAACCTGGTGGTGGGTGGCGACCTGACCACCGGCCAGCTGACCAGCATGTTCAGCTACATCATGATGATTCTGATGAGCCTGATGATGCTGTCCATGGTGCTGATGATGATTATTCTGGCCCGGGCTTCCGCCGAGCGGATCGTGGAGCTGCTCAACGAGGAGAGCGATCTGAAGAACGGTCCCAACCCCGTCTACGAGGTGAAGGACGGCTCCGTGGTCTTTGAGAACGTCAGCTTCAGCTATGCCAAGGACCCCACCAAGGAGTGCCTGAAGGATGTAAACCTCACCATCAACTCCGGCGAGACGGTGGGCATTCTGGGCGGTACCGGTACCTCCAAGACCACGCTGGTCCAGCTCATTCCCCGTCTGTACGACGTGACTGAGGGCCGTGTGCTGGTAGGCGGCGTGGATGTGCGGGACTACGACATGGACTCCCTGCGGGAGCAGGTGGCCATGGTGCTCCAGAAGAACGTACTCTTTTCCGGCTCTATCAAGGAAAACCTGCGCTGGGGCAATAAGGAGGCCACCGACGAGGAGATGGTCCGGGTGTGCAAGCTGGCCCAGGCCGATCCCTTTATCCAGGAGTTCCCCGACAAGTACGACACCCACATCGAGCAGGGCGGTTCCAATGTGTCCGGCGGCCAGAAGCAGCGGCTGTGCATTGCCCGCGCCCTGTTGAAGAAGCCCAAGATCCTCATTCTGGATGACTCCACCTCCGCGGTGGACACCAAGACGGACGCCCTGATCCGCAAGGCGTTCCGGGAGGAGATCCCCGAGACCACCAAGTTCATCATCGCCCAGCGTATTTCCTCCATTGAGGATGCCGACAAGATCCTGGTGATGGACGGCGGAAAGATCGCCGCCATGGGCAACCATGAGGAGCTGCTCCAGAGCTGTGACATTTACCGCGAGATCTATGAGTCCCAGACGAAGGGAGGCAGCGACGATGAATAAGAACATGAAGCGTTCCCATGTGAACCGATCCCATACGGTCCGCCGGCTGATGAGCTATGTGGGCCGGGGCTACGGCCTGCGGTTCCTGCTGGTGCTGGTGTGCATCCTGGTCAGCGCCATCGCCTCCGTGTCCGGCTCCCTGTTCCTGGGTTCCCTGATCGACGACTATATCACCCCGTTGCTGGCCATGGATAACCCGGTATTCGACGGCCTGCTCCGTGCCATCATTATGATGGGCTGCCTGTACGTCACCGGCGCCCTGTGCGCGCTGGCCTATAACCGGATCATGGTGACCATCTCCCAGGGCGTACAGAAGAAGATCCGTGACGACCTGTTCGGCCACATGCAGTCCCTGCCCATCAAGTACTTTGACACCCACGCCCACGGCGACGTGATGAGCGTCTACACCAACGACGTGGACACCCTGCGCCAGATGTTCTCCCAGAGCATTCCCCAGGTCATCAACTCCCTGATGATGATTGTGGTGGCCTTTGTCGGTATGCTGACTACCGATCTGCTGCTTACCGGCGTGGTCATCCTGTGCATCGTTGTCATGCTGTGTGTTACCCGGGTGCTGGCCGGACGCAGCGGCCGTTACTTTATCCGCCAGCAGGTGAAGCTGGGCGATCTGAACGGCTATATCGAGGAGATGATCAACGGCCAGAAGGTGGTCAAGGTTTTCTGCCACGAGAAGGAGGCCCAGGAGGGCTTTGACCGGGTGAACGACGCCCTGTGTGAGAGCGCCGACAAGGCCAACAAGTATGCCAACATCCTTATGCCCATCCTCATCAACATCGGCAACATCCAGTATGTCATCATTGCCATGGCCGGCGGCGCCCTGGCCCTCAGCGGTGTGGGCCCCGGGATCACCCTGGGTGTTATCGCCACCTTCCTCCAGCTGTCCAAGAGCCTGACCAACCCCATCAGCCAGATCTCCCAGCAGCTCAACTCCGTGGTCATGGCCCTGGCCGGCGCCCAGCGGATCTTTGATCTGATGGATGAGCCTGTTGAGGAAGATCACGGCAAGGTGACCCTGGTGAACGTGAACTTTGACAAGGAGGGCAACCTCCATGAGACCGACCAGCGCACCAACATCTGGGCCTGGAAGGTTCCTCAGGAGGACGGCAGCTATGCCTATACCAAGCTGGCCGGCGATGTGCGCTTCGACCATGTGGACTTCGCCTACGAGGAGGGCAAGACCATCCTCCACGACATCAGCCTGTTCGCCAAGCCCGGCCAGAAGCTGGCCTTCGTAGGCGCCACCGGTGCGGGCAAGACCACCATTACCAACCTCATCAACCGCTTCTATGATATCGCCGACGGCAAAATCCACTATGACGGTATCTCCATCAACGACATCCACAAGCCCGATCTGCGGCGCTCCCTGGGCATCGTGCTTCAGGACACCAACCTGTTTACCGGTACCGTCCGGGAGAACATCCGCTACGGCAACCTGAGCGCCACCGATGAGGAGGTGGAGGCCGCCGCCGTCCTGGCCAACGCCGACGACTTCATCCGCCGCCTGCCCCAGGGTTACGATACCATGCTGACCGGCAACGGTGCCAACCTGTCCCAGGGCCAGCGGCAGCTGATTGCCATTGCCCGGGCCGCTGTGGCCGATCCCCCGGTGATGATTCTGGACGAGGCGACCTCCTCCATTGATACCCGCACCGAGGCCATTGTTCAGCAGGGTATGGACGCCCTGATGAGCGGCCGCACCGTGTTCGTCATCGCCCACCGGCTGTCCACCGTCCGCAACTCCGACGCCATCATGGTGCTGGATCACGGACGTATCGTGGAGCGGGGCAGCCATGAGGATCTGATCGCCCAGCACGGCCTTTACTACCAGCTCTATACCGGCGCTTTTGAGCTGGAATAAAAAAATGACCTTCTCTCTGCACCCCTCCGCCGGCCCGGCATAGTATGGAATGAGACCGGGCCGGACAGCGGGAAGCCCCGCCGCCAGTTCCAGGTTTCCATTTTTCAACCAGGAGGTACTTCTTATGGGGTGCAATAACGGCTGTGGCTTTGGCGGCGGGAGCTGCCTGTGGATCGTCCTGATTATCATTCTGCTGTGCTGCTGCTGCGGCGGCGGTGCCGGCCAGAGCAACGGCTGTGGCTGCGGCAACAGCTGCTGCTGAGTTTACCGTACCATAGCCGCGAGGCGGCAGCAGAAAGGGCCGGGGCAGATGCCCCGGCCCTTTCTGACAGAATGGGTCCTGTGAGGAACAGGGGAAAGCGGTTGAATGGGGGCTTTGGGCGTATTATAATAAAGAAACGGACAACCCTGTTTTACCCTGGCGATTCAAAAATGCGGGAAGGGAGCGCATGCGGTATGGCATGGATGGAGACTGCGGATCTTTGGATCCGGCCGTCGGAGGAGAGCGATCTGGAACTGTTCTATCAATGGGAACGGCTGCCTGAGGTGACGCAATTTTTCAGCATTGGAGACGATCAGAGCCGCGAGGAAGTGGAAGCGGTCTATCGCCGGGACGAGGCGGACCCCGGCCGGAGGCAGTATACCATTCTGCTCAAGCCGGAGGGAAGGCCCATCGGCCGCATTGTGCTGGCTGACCGGATTGAGGGCTGGAAGGTGGAGATCTTCCGTATTTACATTGCGGACCTGGCGCTGCGGGGAAAAGGCTATGGAAAGCAGGCCATGCAGGCTATACTGGCCCTGTGCTTTCAAGACTGGGGAATGGAGCGGGTCTATCTGGACCACTATACCGGCAACCCGGCTGCGGCGCTCTATCTGGCGCTGGGCTTTCAATATGAGGGGGTCCTCAGAAAGAACTGCCGAAAAAACGGCAAGCTGTATGACGTACATCTGATGTCCATGCTGAAAGAGGAGTACAAGCCATAAAAGCGAACAGGACGCACGGCATTCCGTGCGTCCCGCTTTTCAAAACAGATAAGGAGATGGCATTATGGCAGAGCATATAAAGGTAACAGCCGCTTATTTCAGCCCCACCGGCGGGACCCGGGCCTATGTGAAGGAGATCGCCGGGGCCATGTCGGCCGCTGTGGAGGAGCTGGATCTGACCCGCCCGGAGGTGCGGCGGCAGAAGCGGCAGTTCGGGCCGGATGAGGTGCTGGTGCTGGGTGTGCCGGTTTACTATGGCCGGGTACCCGAGGTGCCCGATCTGCTGGACGGCCTGGAAGGGAAGGACACTCCCGTGGTGCTGGCGGCGGTCTACGGCAACCGGGCCATTGATGACGCCCTGCTGGAGCTGTCTGACCTGTGCGCCGCCCGGGGCTTCCGCACGGCGGCGGCAGGGGAGTTTATCGCGCCTCATACCTTTTCGGCCAGGATCGGGGCAGGACGTCCCGACGCATCCGACAAGGAAAGCGCCCGGGAGCTGGGCCGCCGGGCCCTGGACAAGCTGGCCCAGCCGGACTGGCAGCCGGCTGAGCTGCCCGGAAAGCGGCCCTACCGGGAATTCCAGCGGGCGCCCTTCTATCCGGAAGGGGAGGAGTCCTGCGTGAGCTGCGGCGCCTGTGTCCGCGCCTGCCCGGTGGAAGCCATTTTCGCCTCTAACCCCAAGCAGACCGACGCGGAGCGCTGTCTGCGCTGCCTGGCCTGTGTCAAGGCCTGCCCCACCGGCAGCCGGGCGGTGCGAGGGATGGCCTTTGAGGCCACCAGACAAAGGCTGGAGCAGCTTCTCCAGCAGCCCCGTCAGCCTGTGCTCTATCTCTGAGTGGTTCAGGCCGCCTGGAGCCTGTCCTGAGCGGGCATCCGCTTCATCTCCCGCCGGGTGAGCGGAAAGGCAACCGCCAGCGCCGCACTGTCGGCGATGGGCCCGGCGTACATGACGCCGTCAATCCCCCAGAACAGCGGGAAAATCAGGATCAGAGGGATGAGGAAGATCACCTGGCGGGTGAGGGAGATGAGAATGCCCTTTTTGGCCTTGCCGATGGAGGTAAAGAAGTTGGAGGTAATGGGCTGTACTGCGTTGACAAAGGTCATCAGCATAAAGATGCGGAAATAGCGCTCAGAGAACTGGAAATACAGCTCTGAGCCGGAGGCATCAAAAATGCCCGCGATCTGCCGGGGGAACAGCTGGAAGCACAGGAAGGCCGCGCAGCAGATAAGGGTAGCCACGATGATGGCTTTCCGGTAGGTTTCCCGCACACGGCTGTACTTGCCCGCGCCGTAGTTGTAGCTGAAAATGGGCTGGCAGCCCTGGGAGATGCCGATGGTGAAGCCCAGCACCAGAATGTTGACCTTGGAGATAACGCCCACGCAGGCCAGGGGAATGTCGGAGCCGTACTGAGACTGGGCGCCGTAATAGGTCAGGGTGTTGTTGAGCACCACCTGGACCAGCAGCATGGCGATCTGGTTGAAGAATGGCGCCATGCCCAGGGCGAAAATAGCCTTGAGCAGCCGGGGCTGGGGGTGCAGGTCGGCCTGGGTGAGGGGCAGGGTACGCAGCCTGGTACGCAGCAGGTAGGCCAGCACCAGCACCAGGGACAGGGCCTGTCCGATGACGGTGGCCAGTGCGCCGCCCGCCACCCCCATGTCCAGGGGAAAGATGAAGATGGGGTCCAGAATGGTGTTGAGGATTGCCCCCGACAGCGTGCAGAACATGGAGTAGGCCGGGCTGCCGTCGGCGCGGATCATGGTGCTGGCTCCCGTGGTAAAGGTGACCATAGGCAGGCCGAAGGCGATGATGCCGGTGTAGGTCATGGCGTAGGGGAACACATCGGGGGTGGCGGCGAAAAAGGTGAGCAGCGGCGCCCGGAGGAAATAGGCGGCCAGACCCAGGAGCACTCCCATCCCCGCCAGTACGGTCAGCCCGGTGCCTGCCACCTGGCGGGCCGCGTCCTGCCGCCCGGCGCCCAGATTCAGGTTGAAGTTGGCCGCCGTGCCGATGCCCATGAGCAGGGCAATGGCGGTGGAGGCGGTAACGAAGGGAAAGGCCACCGTGGTGGCCGCGTTGCCCAGGTAGCCGACGCCCTGTCCAATAAAGATCTGATCCACAATGTTGTACAGGGAAGTCACCAGAAAGGCAATGACCGACGGGACGGCAAATTTGGGCAGCAGCCTGCCGATGGGTGCGGTGCCCAGAGGATTGGCATGTGTGGGTTCCATGTTGCTCGCCTCGCTTCAGAAGAATTACAAAACCATTTTAATATAGGAATGTTGACATGTCAACAAAGCGGAAATAAAAGCAGCAGCCCCATTCGAAATACGAATGGGGCTGCTGTTTCTATTCCTTATATGGCTGGAAGTTCTTCTGCCGGACGCTGATCGGTAAGCGGGAAGGAAACCTGCACGGTGAACAGATCCGCCTCCATCTTGAGGGTACGGTCATTTGCTATATGGTAGGCCTGATTGTCAAGGCCACACCCTACAACAACGACAAGTATATCCCCATCGCTTGCGGCGTGGCTGGCGGCCTGCTTGGCATCGCCGGATTGTATCTGTGCCTGCCTGATTTCCCCGCCAGTGATCCCCTTACCGCTGTCGCGGTCGGCATCGTTTCCGGCCTGGCTGCCACCGGCATCAATCAGGCCGCAAAGCAGCTCCGCCAGTAAGGAGGCACAAAATGGAAGTCTTGGCCAGTGTGCTTTCCTCCGTGCTCTCCAGCAGCGTGGTCCTCTTTTTCGTCCAGCGGTATTTCAGCCACAGGGATAAAAAAGAAGCTGAGGCCCTGGAGGAACGGGAGGATTTGATCGAACGGGTGAACACCGGGCTCGAAACCATTCGCCTGCTGTCCTATCACCGCATGAGCCAGGAGATCGAGAGGCTCCTTGACAAGGGCTTTGCCACACCGGCCGAGCGCAGGGTCCTGGACGAAATGTTTGCCAACTATAAAAAACACGGCTGGAACGGCGATATGGACGCACGGCTGAAGAAAGTATATGCCCTGCGGACTGACCGGCCGGATAAGGGAAGCACAGTAAAATAAGTCTCTGTCCGAGATGAGTATTGGTGAGCAAAAATATACATTTTCACAGAAAATTATGCATAAACAGAATTGTAG
>CALWXT010000015.1 GCA_944385575.1 uncultured Flavonifractor sp.
TCATCCAGGGAGCCGTCGTGCTTGATGTACAAATACTCGCCCTCCTGGTTGCCCACCTCCAGCAGCGAGCGGGCGTGCTTTTTGAGTTCGCCTGCTCCGTCGATCTCCAGCTCCACACCGAAGAAGCGAGGGCCTGTCCCATAGAAAACAGGTTTGGGTTTGTAATAGTAGTCGTGGATAGGAGAGTCGTTGGACAGGGCGTGGAAGCAGTCCGAGCAGTGCGGAGATTCGTCATAGTCGTCGTCTTCGGCGTAGTAGGCTTGGGACTCGTGGAGCAGCGTTCCACACCGGCAGCAGTTGGTGTAGTGATCATCGTAGCATCTCTGGCAGACGGGGACCTCGCTGCTGCCCGCGTTGTCCTCCTCCCAGATCCGCTCTCCGCAGTGGCGGCAGAGGAGCGTCCGCTCGTCCAGGCAGCGCGCGCAGAGTTCCAGACCATCAAATGGGTACAGATCTTCACCAGGGTGTGACTCTCCGCACAGGCCACAGGTTCTTTCTTCTTTCATGTCAATTACCTCCATGATTTTTACCCCCGATCGCCTCGGGGTCATTCATGGGGATAATATGTAATCAAGAATCATCGAATTTGCGGCTTGGTAACTTTTTATCACCTAACATAAAGGTAAAACCAATATAAGGAGGTTTTATTCTTTATGAGCACAATAAAAGAAGAGCTGATCGCTTTGCGAAAGGGTGAGAATCATCCTGAACGCTCCGGCGAATATTGGAATAAAGAAGAACGTCAGGCCCTGACCCGCGATTTCATGAACGGAACAGGAATCTCTGATATGGCCATCAAATACCAGAGAACGGAACTGGCGGTGGTACAGGAATTAAAAAATACCGATATGTTTGAAAACCAGTCCAGACGCAGGAGAAAAAACAGAAGCCACAGTACCGATCTATGCTGCTATTGTCCCACATGCACCATGAAGGATTGCCCGAACTGCGGAAAGGAGATTTGCCATGTTGAATCAGTATGATGATCTATTAACGACAGACGAGGCCTGCGAAGCACTGAAAATCGGAAAAAACGCACTTTACTCTCTCCTGAGGTCCGGGCAGCTGAAGGCCTTTCGGAATGGCCGGGTCTGGCGGATTCCCAAGGGCTCTCTGATCGAGTTCATTTGCGGCAAATCCAATTTAAATGCAACAATACGTCCCTGGATCTAAGAATCCAGTGCAGGCGTGTCATGTAGGAAGCCAATTCGAGACGAGTACTACAGAGTGCCACTTTGGCACCGAGTCGAGTACCGTAAAAGCGGTGATGTCATCGTCGCTTCTTATTGCGACGAAAGGGGGCGGGTACAGTATGAAGCTGCTCCTGTGGGTGGAAAAAGGTGTTTGCAAATATTCATAAAGCGGCAGAGGGCGGTGTGCTGCAGTCTCTGCCAGAGGAGGTCATGGCGGAAATTTTGCGGGGATGGATCGGCTTACACACTCCGGAGGGGCGTGAGAGACGCAAGAGCGTGCCGAGCCTCACATTGGGGGCGTTGCTGATAGCAGATATGCGAGAGCTGCTTTACGAGACGGGAGCTATACGCAGTGAGACAACTGTCAAAGATGATGAGAGAGCTTTTCACGCCGTTCTGGAGCGCTGGGGAGAGACTCCATGGCGAGAGGTCACACCGGAAATGTGCGCTGGGTGGTTGGTATGCAAGACACTGAGAGCGAAACGGGATATCAGATCATGGGCCATGAGCTGAAGGATTGGAAAAGCCGGAGATCGGAAAACGATGAAAACTCTTTATGGGAAATTCTGGATAAGCTGGATCACATGGTGCTGTCGAGAGAATTGCACGAGCAAATTATTACGATAAAATCGGACGCAAGGGAAAAGCTCATTAGTAACCAGGGGATATTATACATCCACCTAACGCCCGAAATGCTTGCTAAAGGGATCAAGATACAAATAGTTGTGACCACGGAGGAGGTGGGCGATGAAGTGCAGCTTAAAGCGCTGTCTCCTGTACGAGGGATTGGTGGTATTCCGGTAAAAGCGAAAGTGATAGGCGTCCCGGCTATGCATGAAAACAGAAGAATCAACTTGGACCTTCCGATGTGGCAGGCGTACGAAAAGCCTTCTCGACCGCAAAAGAAGAAAGAGGGGGCTTGAGAAGGGCTTGTCTACAGCAAATGTGAACAAGGTATATTGCAGAGAAGTTCTGCAATATACCTTGTCGTATAAAGTAGGGACTTATCTTGGATATCTGTGTAAAAAAGAGAAGTGCTCTTTTGGAGATTAGATATCCGTCAAATTCTTCCAGCATTTCGGAGGACGAGGCTGATACGGCAAAGATGCCAAATAATCCTCGTTCATTTCGATGCCAAGTCCTGGCCTTTCCGGTAGGGTCAAAAAGCCATCCACTACCTTAAGCTGATTTCGGCACATCTTATCCCCGATCTCCACGTGCCAGGGGAACGTTTCAATGGCAGAAAGATTCGGCATCACACAAGCCGCATGAATGGTTGCATTCAGTGCCACAGTAGAACTATTGCAGTTGTGTGGGCCAACTTTAATGTAATTAGCTTCGGCAATGGCGGCAATATCCACCATTTCACCAATACCGCCCACCACGCTAATGTCGGGATTAATATAGTCGACACAGTTTCGCTTGCAAACTTCATTGAACCAACGCTTGCCGAACATAGCTTCGCCCGCCACCAAGGGAAGCGTTGTGCTTGCTTTTATCTGGGCTAGCACATCAAAATTATCAGGGCCAATAGGCTCTTCATACCAGCTGATGTTGTACTTCTCGATGCGGCGGGCCACGTCCAGCGCCTGACGCGCATCGGGAATACGCCATACGTCGATCATAATCTCGTAGTCTTTTCCCAGTCCTTCGCGGAAATAGGCGATCCGCTCTACGATCTGGTCTTCTGTTTCGTCATTGGCAAAGGGATAGAGCTTGAACGCCCTATAACCATTGGTCCTGGCCAATTCCAGCGCCATTTCCACTTCCTGCTGCGGCGTTTTTACGCCATCGGGCCCAATGTTGGCATAAGCCTTCAACTTCTTATGGACAGGACCGCCCAGCAAAGTATAGACCGGAACACCCAGCTTTTTGCCCAAAACGTCCCACATAGCAATTTCGATGCCGCTTGCGGCGCAGTACAGATCAATGCCAGCACGCCGCTCACCGAACAGGTTATAGACCCAATTGCGGAAGTTTTTGATCCGCGTAGGATCTGCGCCGATCAGATAGCTCTTCATTTCCTCCACATGCATGGCGGTGCCACGTTCGCGATCTGCCAGTGTATAGCACTCGCCCCAGCCGTCAATCTCGGCGTCCGTCTCAATTTTGACCAACAAAAACTGTTTGGTTCCGCTCCAGCAATAGGTCACTTCACTGGCCGGGATCGTCGGAACAATATAGGTTTTGATATCCGTTATCTTCATTTGGTACCTCCTGTTTTTGCCGTTTGCGGCTCCTTAAAAGCATTATAATGGCATTGAACTTCAATTACAATACCTGTCGTAAACTCGATGAAAACGACGTAAAATCGACATCTGCTGTGGAAAATTTCCTTGAATTATAAACATAATGGGCGTTTTGGGGTAACACTATTGCAATTGCAATTCTTTCGCCATAAAAAGATTGACAAGGAGTAAAACCGAATATAAAATGACCCCAACAGTAGAACTCTAGCCATCGCAACAAAGGAGGATCGCATGACGATGAAGAGTAGCGAAGCTCTGAAGTGGCTGAATGAAAATTTTAACTATGTGGACTCTGTGACCACCATCGATGCCAATGGTACGATCATTGCCAAGCAACGCTTTAATCCGCGGTACACAGACGAAGAAAATGAAACCGACAACCGCTGGGCGTTGGGTAAAAACCTGCTGGAGGTATTCCCCAGTCAGGATCCCCAGACTAGCGAACTGCTGACTGCCTTGAAACGTGATGGCGTGATTCACCGGCGGCAGGATGTGACCTATAACCATCAAGGAAAAAAGACGGTGACCAATCATTTGACATTCCCTATTGTCTGCCGCGGCCGTTTTCTTGGCTCTGTACAGATCTCCCGGGATGTCACCAACATGGGCACCAGTCGAGTCCAAATTTCCGACGAGTCCCGGCCTGCCGGAAACGCTAAGTTCACTTTAGACGATATCGTTGGCCGTTCCCCTGAAATACGCCAGATCAAGTCTGTTATCACCCGTATCGCGGACAGTGATTCTTCTGTGCTGGTATGTGGCGATACCGGCACCGGTAAAGAACTGGTTGTCTCCGCTATCCATAATGCCAGTTATCGCAAAAACAAAAACTTCATTCACATCAACTGTGCGGCTCTGCCGGAAAGCATTTTGGAAGGTCTGCTCTTCGGGTCCCGTAAAGGTGCATTTACCGGCGCCGAGAATATGAAGGGCCTATTCGAAGAATGCGACGGCGGTACTATCTATCTTGATGAGATCAATTCCATGCCGCTGAACCCACAGGCAAAACTGCTGCGCGTGCTGCAGGGCGTGCAACAAGACCAGTCTCTCAGGGATGTTGAGGGAGGAAAGGGAGCAGTGCCGCGGAAGGAATCCGCCCAGATTCAGATTCGGGCAATTCCCTGCTTTCTGGCTTCATCTGCCACTGCCTGCGCTACCGCATCTGCTATGCTTTTTTCCAACGCTGACGGCAAAATATTCTCCGGATTTAGTTCCTGCTCCTTTACCTGAGCTGCCAGTGCCTCTACGGCCCGAATCTGCATTTCGGAAGTGATCTCCCTGGCCCGCACTGCCAGCGCGCCTTTAAATATTCCAGGAAATACCAGCACGTTGTTAATCTGATTTGGAAAATCGGATCGACCGGTACCTACCACGGCGGCACCGGCTTTTTTGGCCTCATCAGGCATAATTTCCGGTGTAGGGTTGGCCATGGCAAAAACAATTCCCCGGTTCATAGAGGCTACCATTTCAGGACTGACAAGATTGGGCCTGGACACTCCTACAAATGCATCGGCGCCTTTCATCGCATCCGCCAGACTGCCCCGTTCATGACCGCAGTTGGAAATGCGGGCAATTTCCTGCTGCTCCGCATTCAGAGACTCATCTCCTTCGCAAAGGATACCGTTAATATCACACAGTACAATGTTTCCAAATCCCATGGAGATAAGCAGCTTGCCGATAGCTATACCGGCAGCTCCCGCACCATTGATTACAATTTTCATCTGTCCCATCTGCTTACCGGTAACTTTCATCGCATTGCGCATCGCAGCGGCTACCACAATTGCCGTACCATGCTGGTCATCATGGAACACAGGAATATCGCACCGTTCCTTCAGTCTCCGCTCCACCTCAAAACAGCGGGGAGCGGAAATATCCTCCAGATTGATTCCGCCAAAACTCTTGGAAATAAGATAAATGGTTTCCACCAACTTGTCTGTATCCTGGGTATCTACACAAATAGGAAACGCATCCACTCCGGCAAATTCTTTGAAGAGGACGCATTTCCCCTCCATAACCGGCATTCCGGCGGCGGGGCCAATATTGCCCAGCCCAAGCACGGCGGATCCGTCAGTAATGACGGCCACCAAATTGCTGCGCCGGGTAAGGGCAAAGGATTTCTCATAGTCCGCAGCAATCGCGCGGCAAGGTTCTGCTACACCCGGCGTATATACCAGTGAGAGGTCTTCCCTTGTCTGAATGGGCTTTCGGGACACAACCTCGATTTTGCCCTGCATCTCATAGTGCAGCTTGAGGGATTCCTGATTGACGTCCATAGTTCACGCACCCTTTCTTTCCAAAATAAGAAATTGTTATATCATTCCCTCCGGATGAAATATCTGCTCGAACCGCTCCGCGCTGAGAAATCCGAGGCTGACGCAGGCCTCCTTCAGAGACATTTGTTCTGCATAGGCCTTCTGTGCGGTTTTGGCCGCATTTTCATAGCCAATATAGGGATTGAGAACCGTCACCAGCATTAGGGACTGGTGCAGATTCTTCATGCACCGCTCCCGATCTGCTGTTATCCCGGCGACACAGTTTTTGTTAAAGGAATGGATGCAGTCAGTAAGCAGCCGCACAGACTGCAGGAAATTGTAGATACAAACAGGCATAAACACATTAAGCTCAAAATTCCCCTGAGAAGCGGCAATTCCTACCGCCACATCATTCGCCATAATTTGGACAGCCACCATGGTCACCGCCTCACACTGGGTGGGGTTGACCTTACCAGGCATAATGGAGGAGCCTGGTTCATTTGCCGGAATGCGGATCTCCCCCAGCCCGCACCGGGGGCCGGAAGCCAGCCAGCGCACATCATTTGCAATCTTCATCAGATCTGCTGCCAGGGCCTTGAGTGCGCCATGGGCAAAGACCAGTTCATCCTTACTGGTGAGCGCGTGGAATTTGTTCTCAGCGGGAAGAAAGTCTTTTTTGACAATTTCGCTGACCGCCTGGGCCGCCGCCTGATCAAAGCCCGGCGGAGCATTCAGGCCGGTTCCCACTGCTGTGGCGCCCAGCGCCAGCCGGCGCAGCGGCGGCAATGCCAGTTCCATCAGTGACAGGTCCTTTTCGAGACTGTCCCGCCAACCGCTGATCTCCTGGCCCAGAGTAATGGGGACGGCATCCTGGAGATGGGTGCGGCCGCTTTTCAGCACATCGAGATTCTCCTTTTCCAAGCGTCGAAAGGTCTCGCACAAAAGCCGGAGCGCGGGAAACAGTCTGTCCTCCAGCTCCACAACAGCGGCAATATGCATAGCGGTGGGAAAGGTGTCGTTGGAGCTCTGGGACATGTTAACGTGGTCATTCGGGTGAAGCAGTTTTTTCCCCGCAATCTCGTTGCCCCGATTGGCAATTACTTCATTGAGATTCATGTTGGACTGAGTCCCGCTGCCCGTCTGCCACACCACCAGAGGAAAGTGTTCGTCCAGCTTCCCGGAATCTATTTCCTCACAGACCTGAGAAATCAGCTCCATTCGCTCCTCATCCAGCCTGTCCAGACGATAATTGGCCACTGCGACAGCTTTCTTTAACACGCTGAAGGCCCGTATAAGTTCCAACGGCATTTTCTCTGTGCCTATTTGGAAATTTTGATAGCTGCGTTGGGTCTGCGCACCCCAGTAACGGTCTGCGGGGACTTTTACTTCTCCCATAGAATCCCGCTCGATTCGATCACTCATTCTGGTTTCCTCCTTTTGGCTCTCAGCCAGTGATAATGCGGAAATTTTCCTTGAAAATCATATATTTCACTTTTATAATAGTTCAAAAAGAGGACTTCCGGCCGTTGCCGTTTAATCCTCTTGCCAGACAGAAGGCGGGGCCGAATCGGGATGAAAGAAGTTCAGGTAGATGGCCGGCTCAAGCGGCTTTGGCAGCTTTCCTGGCCAGCAATCGTAGAACAGCTGCTGGTCACAATGGTCAGTTATGTGGACACAGCCATGGTTGGCGTGCTTGGCGCGGCCGGAACCGCAGCAGTTTCAGTGAATGCCGCACCTTTATGGCTCGGAAACGGCCTGCTTACCGGCGTGGGCGTGGGCTACTCCGTTCAACTCTCCAACGCTGTCGGCGCTGGAGACGATAAACGAGCCCGGGAAATCCTGCGGCAGGGCGTGCTGGCGGTTGCAGTCGTGGGTCTTGTCGTACTGCTGGTTTATCAGTCGCTGGCCGGCGTGCTCCCCAAATGGCTGGGCACAAAGGAGGATGTTCTTCCACAGGCTGTGGCCTATCTGCGCCTTTATACCCTAGCCTCGCCCTTTACCGCTGCAAGCTTTATTTTTTCCGCCATGCTCCGGTGTATGGGCAACACCCGCACACCGCTTTATTTCAACACAGCTGCCAATGGTCTTAATGTGCTGATGAACTTCCTCATGATCTACCCCACTCGAACTGCAAGCTTCTTTGGGTACACACTGCTCATTCCAGGGGCCGGACTTGGCGCGGCAGGTGCGGCGGCAGCCTCTGCCATTTCGCTTACGGCGGCCGGCTCTGCCATGCTGGTGGCCGGAATACGCCAGGGTCCTCGCTTCCGCATCCACCTGCGCGAATGTTTTCGCCCTCAAAGAGATATCATTTGCCAAGCGGTTTATCTGGGACTTCCGTCCGCCGTTGAGCGGGCTACTATCAATCTGGGACAGATTGCCACAACCGCCATGGTGGCTTCCCTGGGAACCGTTGCTCTGGCCGCTAATCAGATTGCCACCACAGCGGAAGGCCTTTGCTATCTGCCGGCCTACGGCATTTCCTATGCCGGCGTGGCTCTGGTGGGCCAGTCGGTCGGCGCCGGAAGCCGGAAAGAGGCCTCCGCCTACGGTACGCTGGCGGCAAAACTGGGGTTTTGGTTCACCACAGGAACCGCCGCTGTTTTGTTCTTAATCGCCCCGCTTTTGACCGGTCTGTTCAATTCAGATCCACAGGTATACCAGCTGGCGGCCCAAATGCTGCGGATTGTGGTATTCAGTGAACCGTTTTTTGCATTATCCATTGTGTGTGCCGCAACTCTGCGGGGAGCGCTGGATGTGCGCTTTCCCATGGTGGTCAGCCTGGCCAGCATGTGGGGCGTGCGGATTGTGCTGGCGCTGCTGATGGTTTATGGTCTGAAACTCGGCCTGGCCGGCGTTTGGCTGGCCATGGATATTGATTTGATCGTGCGCGGAATCCTGTGCGCTCTGCGCTGGCGGAGCGGACGCTGGGCGCGTATCTGCGGGCTGGATCGCCCGTTCTCCAAATAGCCCCGTTCGAATGGAATACATTGTGCTGCTACCAGTTGGGTGCCTTGCCCAGTATAATCGGACGCCCCGGCGGAAATACCGCCGGGGCGTTCATCCATAATTGGCGGAGTGTTTAATTCGCAGGCAACGTGAATTCCATCAGTTTGGAAACCGGGGTCTGCTCCAGATCCCACAGGCTCTGGAGCAGGACCGCACTCTGATTCCGCCCCAATACAGGAACCGCACAGCGCAAAAATTTCTCCTCCAGGCTCTGGTCCGGTATGGGATCGGTAAGGTGGCCCACCGGATAAATACGCTCAGTGTGATACTCCCGTCCATCGGTAAGTCTTACAGACACAAAAGCAGGACCCACACCCATATCCACCGGCAGGTTGTCGTAGCGCTCCGCATGGCACAGCTGGGTGGCTTTGATGATGCGCTGGATCTCCGGCTTAAAAATAAACTCAGGACAATAGTTTACCGGCATATTGTCTATCCCCAGCAAGTACAGCGCCACTTGAAAGCCTACGCTGAATTTTGCCTCATCGCCTGTTTTCGGGTCGGGGGTGACCAGCTCTCGCAGCGCGGCGGCACTAAGCTCCACCCGGACGCTGGCAATCTCTTCAGCGGTAAAATGGTGCTCTTTTGCCAGGTCAACAAAGGCATCCACCGCCCGGTGCGTGCTGCTGCAGGAGGGATACTGCTTGATGGCAAAGCCCGGAGAAGCAATGTCGTACGCACGGCCCAATGTCTCAGCCCAATCCGCGCCAAAAGGTTCAAACCTCTGGTTGGTGTACTCGTAAAGATAGCCCTCCCGGCCGTCCAGTGCGGCGGCAGAGGCAGTATAACCCGCCCCGGCCAGCAGAGCGGCCAGCACTCCGTCACTGGCGCACTTTCCAATATGGACCGATTTTGTATCCGTTCCAAAATTCTCCCGCACACCGGATGCCATAGAGGCCGCCAGCCCCAGGCAGTGTTCCGTCTTCTTCTGGTCCAGTTTCAGCAAATAAGCGCCCCCTGCGGCAGCCCCTATCACGCCGGTAATACTGCTGGCATGCCAACCCCGTTCATGCAGCGCGTGGGCACAGATGCGCCCCAGCTTGCATTCCACTTCCGTGGCCACGGCAAAGGCCTGGATGAGCTGGGCGCCGCTGGCGCCCGTTTCCTCGCCTATGGCCAGCAGCGTGGGCAGCACAGCCACCGTCGGGTGCCCCAGATTGGAGCTTGCCGTATCATCCAGCTCCAGCTCATGTCCGCTGATTCCGTTGAGGAAGGCCGCATCCCGCATGGAGAAGTTCCGGCCGATTCCGGCCACAGTGGCCCGGCCGCTCCCCTCTGTAATCGTCAGGGCCCGCTGAACCACCGGGGTCTTACTGCCCAGCAGCATAGCCCCCATGGTGTCCAAAATGGATCGTATGCAAAGCCTTCGCTCCTTTTCTCCCAGTGGAACGGGGTCTTGGATAAATTGCGCAAAGCGTTGGCTCAGCGTCATACTCTACGCCTCCCCAATCAGGTCGTCCACCAGCTGCTCCAGGTTGGCAGAGGCCTGCGTGAGTTTATCCCGGCGCTGGTGCCACTGGGAGTTAAGTACCTCCAAACGCTGCTGACCCATCTGGATCATCTCACATACCCGTTCAGGGCTGGGACCGCCGATAATGCTGCGTCTCTGGACGTTCTGCACCGGGTCCAGAGCGGCCTTGATCAGATCCTCTGGCATGTCAATTTCCATATCCAGCGCTTCCCGGGCCGCTCGATGCACTAGATGAGCGTCAATCGCTTCACAGGGGATCTGCTCCTCATGCGCAATAAGCACCAGTTTGCCCACGATCTTCTTGGCGGCAGAAAAAGATACGCCTTGGCTGCGCACCATCTCATCGGCCAGTTCCGTCATTGTGGAAAAGCCCTTGCGCGTCACCTCCAGCGCCCGCTCCCGGTCCACCTCCAAGGTGCGGACAATGCCCTCCAGGAGATATGCACTGTCTGTAATCCGCTGAGCGATCTCCATATACAGGCTGACCACAAAACCGGGCTCCCGCCCGTTGCCGGGCGTATATGCCTTCATGGTGTTGAACATAGTGGACAGCGCCCCGTAGCTCCACTCTCCGGAATAGCGCAACGTCTCCAGCGCCACAGGATTGCGCTTCTGGGGCATAATGGTACTGTAAGAGCAATACGGCAGCGCCAGGCGGGAAATACCCACCTCTCCCATATTCCACAAAAGCAGACTCTCCGCCATGCGGCCTACGTTTTGAATAAAGATGCACATAGCACAGGCCGCCTCATAGGCAAAATCCAGACTGGAGGTGGCGTTCATGGAATTGACCAGCAGGCCATCAAAGCCAAGAAGCTGCTGTACCCGCTCCCGGTTAATGGGGAAGCCTGTGGTTGCCAGCGCAGCACCGCCCATGGGGCTGAGATTTGTGTGGTCATAGGCAGCGATGAGTCGCTCCATATCCCGCGCAAAATTCTCAAAGGCGCACAGATAGAAGTGTCCCACCGTCACCGGCTGGGCGTGCTGAGAATGGTGCGTATAGCCCGGAATAATGGTGTTTTTATGAATTTTAGCCTGCCGGAGCAGTGTATCCATCAGATAGCAGACCGCTTCGCACATATCCAGCAGGGTCTTGCGGGTGTACATGCGCTCAATGGCTAAGTTCATATCATTTCGGGACCGGCCGGTGTGCATTTTGCCGCCGACCTCCAGTCCGGTTTGCTCAACGAGCCACTCCTCCAGGTTGGAGAAGAGATCGGTAAGACCCGGGCGCCGGCCTACCGCCTCCGGCCCCTCGGCCTGCAGTCTGCGCAGCGCGGCCAAAATGGCCCGCGCCTCTTCCTTGGTCAAAATGCCCTGTTCCCAAAGCATAATGACATGGGCACAGTGATTCTCCAACTGCATCGGGAAGGAAAGGCAGTCCTCCGCAATGGTATCTTCGGTATGTCGGTCCAGAATGGTCATGTCTCGTCCGGCATATTTCCTGCGTTCCTCGTCAGTCATAAGCCTGATTCACTCCTCATTTATAAATTTGTATTGTTTCCTGTACAAGGTCAGGAATTACTGTCCTCCAGCTTTACGCCCCAAAGTTTGCAAAGTACCAGGTACAGTACAACCATAACCACCAGAACAACCGCCAGCATCACCCAGACGCTCGCTCCGGTAAGGCCCAGAACCAGATAGCCGATAAAGCTGGCAACAGCAGCAATTCCGGCATAAGGAAGCTGCGTGCGGGTATGCTCCAGCAGATCGCTGCCCGCAGCCATGGCGGACATTACAGTTGTATCAGAGATGGGAGAGCAGTGATCACCGAACAGGCAGCCAGAGAGAACCGCTCCGATCGTCATGGGGATGGAAGTCTCAAATCCCACGGCCATATTGATGCCGATGGGCAGCAGAATTGCCATGGCACCCCAGGAAGTACCAGTAGCAAAAGAAATCACAACGCCGACCACGAAGAGCAGGGCGGGCACGACATGGGGAGTGATAATACCCAGGGTGGAGTCCACAATAAACTGAGAGGTGCCCAGGTCTTTACATACCGAGCCTACACCCCAAGCCAAAACGACAACCACCAGCACCGACGTCATTTTTTGCATGCCGCCGATGAATACATCAAACACCTCTTTGAAGCTCAGCAGCTTCTGGGCCACAATCATGATCATACATACGATGGAGCCCAGCAGATAGCCGGAAGTGAGGGCAATGCGGATTTTGGAACCGGGAATGTTCTGGAAGGGGAAGCCCCAGCTGAAGAACATAATGAGAATGGTGCCCAGCAAAACAATCAGGGGCAGGATCATGTTCCAGGGGGACACCTTTTTGTCCTCGGAAATCAGGATGGTATCATCCGCAGTCGTATTCTGGGGCAGCCCCAGCCGGGCCTGCTCCTCAGCCTTGGCCATAAATCCGAAGTCATGCTTGCCGAAGGCAACAATGGGAATGAGCGCCAACGCCAGGATGGCGTAGAACTGGTAAGGAATGGCCGCCATGAAGGTGCTGGCATCAGAGCCGTTCACCCCAAGCGTTTCAAATTCTGTGGCAATGATGCTCATGATATATACGCCCCAGCCGGTAATGGGAATCAGAATGCAGACCGGGGACGAGGTGGAGTCCAGAATATACGACAGCTTTGCGCGGGATACCTTCAGTCGATCAAAAATGGGGCGGAACATGGGACCCAGAATCAAGCTGTTGCCCGAATCGGAGAAGAAAATGACCAGGCCACCCAGCCAGGCTGCCAGCTGAGCCTTTACTCGGCTGTTTACGCTGTTTGCAACCGCTTTCGCAAACGCCCGTGCGCCGCCCGATTTTTCAATCAGCGCCACAAAGCCTCCCACTGTAATCATCATTATAATGGTCTGCGGATTGTTATCTGTGGCAAAATCCACAAACAGATAGTCACTGAACAGATGTTGCAGAGACAGCCAGGGATTGGCGCCGAACTGAATCATGATGCCCAGGAAAAGGCTGATTGCCAGGGAAAGAACCACATTGCGCGTTGCAAAGGCCAACACGACTGCAATAACAGCGGGAATCAGAGAAAGCCATCCATAGTTAATTACTTCTTCCATGAGAATCCTCCTTGCTTAAATCTCCCTTCTTTTGGTTCTGCGGTCAAAGCTGTTGTGTCCTGCATTGTTCACCTCGCTTTCGCCTACTATCATTGCAAAATATATGCCAGCTTTTACTTCCGTTTTTCTTCTATATTTACAATAAAACGGAAAATTTAACGCAAATATTTCGGGTAAAACAGCTTTAAAAACAAGAAAGCAGACACAGATGACGAATATTCGTCATCTGTGTCTGCCAGTATAAAGACATCTGCGGCCCTCACAGCGCAAAACGCCGAAAATCCGTCGCAAAAGACGGTTTTTCGTCATTTTCCAATCAAGCAATACTTCTCCAGCTTATATTGTAACGTTGTGCGCGGAATCTTAAGGCGCTTGGCTGCGTCTACAATGCGACCGTGGGAGACCGCCATAGCCTGCGTCAGCAGCTTCTTTTCATACTGGGCCATGGCTTCTGTCAGGGATACTTCTGGTACCAGCGGTTCCTCAAACACCTCAGGCGGGTCTTGTATGGTAAGATAGGCAGGCAACTGCTCCAAAGAAATCGTATTTTCCTGTTCACCCAATATATTGAGTGCAGCTTCAATCGTATGCTCCAGTTCCCGCACATTTCCATGCCAGCGGCATCCCATCAAGAACTGAAGTGCATCATCCGTTAATTTTGGACAATTTCTGCCCAACATTTGACTGTGCTTATGCAAAAAATAGTTGACTAAAAGAGGAATATCCTGTGTTCTTTTTTTCAGCGGAGGAATTGTAAGGGTAACTGTATTCAGCCGGTAAAGCAGGTCGGCCCGCAGCTCCCCACAATTCAGCAGCTCCTCCAGAGAACGGTTGGAGGAAGAAATCACCCGTACATCCACCGAAATTGGAGTCGCACTGCCTAATGGCATAACCTGCTTTTCCTGAAGAACGCGCAGAATCTTTGCCTGCAGATTGAGAGGCATGGAATTGATTTCATCCAGATACAGCGTACCTCCGTCCGCCTCCTGAATCAGTCCCTTCCGGTTTTCCGCCCCGGTAAATGCCCCTTTACAGGAACCAAACAATAGTCCTTCCAAAATATTTTCCGGGAGCGCTGCACAGTTTACCGCCACAAATGCCTTTCCCTTTCGGTAGCTGGCATTATGCAGTGCAGAAGCAAACAGTTCCTTTCCGGTACCAGTTTCTCCGCATATCATCACAGAGGAATGGCTGTTCGCCACTTTGAGAATCGTCTGCTTGAGCTGCAGCATCTGCGGCGTATCCGCAATGATGTCATCCAACGTATAGCGGGCAGTGGTATTGCGGGGAGGCGGAGGAGAAAGCTGAACCGCAGCCGGAGAAACCTGGGCATCCATGTTTGTAATATCTCGCGACAGTTCTACTGCGCCAACGATTTTTCCCCGATAAATAAGGGGAAAATTCAGGTTGTTACATACCGTTTTTTTACCTTGATCGTTCCAGACCGCCTGATTCTCCAGATACACAATCTTCCCTGTGCTGAGTACCTGCAGCAGCGTGCTTTCCTCCGGGCTGAGGGACGGAAACACCTCCAGCAGATTCTTGCCCAACGCCAGTTTGCTGTGAGTCCGGTTTTCTTCCCGAGCATAGCGGGGATTGAACCGCTGTTTTGCAATTATGCGGCCACTGTTGTCCACTATGGTCACCGAGTCAATATACATCAGGTTTTCCTGCAGCCATCGCAGTCCCTGCTCTTTGGCGTCCACCCCACACTCCTCCTCACAGCACGACCGCATAAACGGTAATCTCTCCCCACGGCCGGAAAAAGTTGCCTGTACAATACAGGCAATATTATATTTTATTCTAGCCTCTTTTTTTTACCCATGCAAGAGATGTAGGAGGTAAATTTCGCTCTGTCCCTTTCTTTTCAAAAGCGAAATCGTCCATAATTTATAATTTTGCAAAAACATTTGGAAAAAAGGTACAATTACACCTTTCAGATTTTTTCTGCTATAATACCTTCCCAATGTCATGGGTGGATCTCTATAAAGAACGTTATAATGCTTTGGTTCATACTGCCCGGATAAAAAGTTTAAAAGTTCCAGCGGCGAACAGAGAATGGCTTACATCATACTTCTGCGGGAGCGGGGCTGCGGCGAAAACATTTCTCAAGATTAGTTTTCTCTCTAAAAAATCCCCCTGATGCAGTTCAGTTCTTGCATCAGGGGGATTTTGCAGTTCTCATTAGATTGGGCATAGTTCAAATTTTGATGGCAACCTGGAGTGGCAAAGGGTAACCCTATTTGAAAGCTCATTCATTTGTAACGTAATGTGCCCCTCTGGTATTGCCTTGTTGAATCAGAGTCCCGTCTTCCGTCATTTTTTTCAAAAGCCGGTATGCCTGGGGTGGAGAGATATGGAGCAACGCAATAACATCTTTTCTGGAAATCGAGCCTTTTTGTCTGGCCAATTTCACAACCAGCTCGGGATACCGCAGTTGGTCAATATCCGTTTGGCGAACGTATTTGACTGGATCTTTATAGGATTTAGCACTTAAAATATAGGCCCTGCCCCGTCCGGTGCCAATCGCCTCAATCAAACCCGTTTCGGTCAGATACTCAAGAGTCGCACGCATTTTAGATTCTGGAATATTGGCCTCTCTGCTGATTTCTACGGCTGTCATGCGGCGAGCCCGGCGCAGCAAATTCAGCGCAAGCAGTGCGTTCAGCGGGACTGGTACACCGGTTCGTTGCTGTTGCTCAGAAATCAGAGATACCAGATGCTTGTCCGGCATTCCTCTGGGAATAAATAAGGTAACACTGGTAGAGGATGTTTCCGAATAATCGGGTAAATCGCGGCCATAACGCAAGGAACCCTCATAGATTCTATCCACACCGCGGCCGGATCGTTCCGCTAATCCAATTCGTTTGAGCGCATCTGCCAATACAGGGTTCCGGCCGTGTGGTTCCACGTTCAAAATATTTTGTATGGTGACTCCTTCAATAAAACCGCCGGGATTGGTAATCGTAAGACCATCCGCATCCATGCGAACCAAAACCCGCCCCAGCCTTGTGTAATCTCGGTGGGAAAAGGCGTTCACGATCGCTTCACGGACGGCGCGTTTATCAAACTCCGGAATAGAAATCCGGAACATTCCTATTTCCATCTCCTGTTCCGGATTTCGAACATTCACAAAATCCAGCAGCTTTTCAATAGCAGATAACAGAGGGAGATAGAAAGTCTCGTTTGTACTGACTTCTGTACCGTTCATCATCAAAAAAGCAGACTCTGCCGTGGGCATATATTCCCGCAGTTTCTCCTGCTTACCCAGCAAAAGCATACCGGCATAGGTGGGAACAAGCTGATCCTCTACAGTTACCACCAACTGCAGGGCTTTGTCCAACTCGTCGTCAGGCAGCTCCAACAGATATTTTTCGCCATTATAAGACAAAATGATCTTTCTCAGGCGTTCGCGCTCCAATGGATCCAGATCCTGATATCGTGCGCCAGGAACGGGCTGTGCCGAAAAATCCAGCAGAGACAATTCACTCAATCGGGTATTGATTTCGAAAGGATACATGGGGACATTTTCGGGTGTTCCATCCGCCTTGATTCTCCGTCGCTGAATTTTTCCCACAGAGGATGCAATAATGCTTCGGCATTTAGGAACGTGAATTGCCAACACAGGTAATGTTTCTTCCAGCAGTTCCACGCGAACCGACACAGGTGGCACTGTTTTGTTAGCAATAAATGCAGCAAGCTGTGTATAATCCCGGTGGTCTTTATGAAGTCCCGTTACAGTCCCATCGTTTTCCACACCAAGGTAAATGGTGCCGCCAATGGTGTTTGCAAATGCTACAACAGCATCCACAATGTCGTTATCCGGCAATTTTTTAAGATCACTTTTGAATTCAATTTCCAATGTTTCACGCTGTGGAATTGCAGACTTCATATTACTTCTCACCTCTTTTATATCACATTATCACACGCGTGCAATTTTGTCAACTCAGTTTTACACGCGTGCAATAATGTGTAATAATTTTGTGTAAACATATCTGCTATATAATTATAGCCTGAAACATAAAACGAATCCCCCGGCTTTTGCAAACCGGGGGATTCGTTTTACTTAGATGTGTTTAAATCGGGGAAATCTTATTTCCTCGGATTTTTGATAGCGGCCTGGATAGCGGCAGGGCGGAGATTTCCGGTACAACTCATGGCATTGGGGCATACTTCTGGGCCTCCGACAGTGCAATGATATCCATCAGTATAACCGGCGGCGATATGACCCTGGAGGGTGAAAACAGCGTCTGCTTCGGAGCGCAGGCCCAGATCTCACCCGCCTTTGAGTATCGCATCGAAGCTGTGGGCGGAGTCAGTGAAGAGGACGCGACCACGGTAGGCAGCTTCCCGTTTACAGAGGAAGGCCAGGTGGATTTTTCTGGGATGAAATATGCCCACCTGTATGCCAAGGAGTTGTCCAGCCCCGCAATTGTAAACACCGCGGACCTCAACATCCCCGCCGGCATTGTGGGCGATAACTATAAAAAAGACCATTCCGTGATGATCGAAGGCGGGACCGGCCCCTATACCGTTAGCTTCTCTCCCCAGGTGAAGGGGCTGTCCATTGACGCATACAACTATCTGGTCTATGAGCGCCCCGGGGAGCCCGTAGAGGCGCAAACCGTCACCATTACCGTAACGGACCAATATAAAATGACGGGCACCGCCACAATTACAGTGGGCGCGGTGGAGGTGCCGCGCTATCAGGTGGCAGTGAACAGTGGTCAAGTCTTGAACGGTCCCGGATCGTACAAGGAGGGTGACACGGTTGAGATTCAGTCCACTCCATCGGCCGGTACGCGTTTTGACCACTAGGAGTCGGAGTCTGCCGACGTCAGTTTTACAGATGCGTATGAGGATCCAACCACCTTACCATCCTGCTGGAGGGCGAGAATGTGGTCACCGGTGCAGACGATGAGTATGAGAGCTATGGGATCCCTCTGCGAAAACGAGCTGATTCTGGAGGGCGACGGCACGGCCAAACTGAAGGTGAGCAGCGGCCAAAGCGAGGAATACAGCAATGGGATCTATGCGTGGACGTGCATTACCATCTCCGACTGCACTGTGGAGGCGGTGGGTGGAACGCCTTCTGACGGCGCCGAGGTTGATTCTTTCGACAGCGCTGCGATTTCTTGCGAAGAAGATATGACGCTGGACAACTGCACCGTCATAGCCACCGCCGGCACCGCAGACAGCATGGGTATTGATGTCTATGGTATGGTTTCTATCCTGGGTACGGATAACCGGCCTTTTGTGGTAAAGATGGGGGCGGATGCGGACAGCGCAATAGAGGTGGAGGGCTCTCCCTTCGCGGAAGAAACGAATCTTTGGGACATCCCAGAAGTCTATGACTATGACTGTGGGTATATGTTTATCGCCGCCCATACCCACATGTATGGGGATTGGGAATATGACGCGGCCCAGCACTGGAAGGCGTGCGAGTGCGGGGAGATCACTGGGACTGCCGCCCACACCGCCAGCGGCTGGATCACGGTGACCCCGGCCACCGAGACCACCGAGGGTCTGCGCCACAAGGTGTGTACCGTGTGTGGGTATGAAATGGAATCCGAGACCATCCCGGCCCTTGTGGTCATCCGCGGGGTAGATGCCGGCGGAATCCAGCTCACCCTGACCAATCGGACAGCGGGCACCTGTCTGGCGGCTCTCTACGACAGCAGCGGCAGAATGCTCACCGCCGGTTTCCTGAATGTGGCCGCCAACGCAGGGGATATCTCCCTTTCCTTCCCCGCCTTTGAGGGCGACCCTGCCACTGTCAAATTCTTCTTCCTGGATGAGAGCTTTGCCCCTATCTACCGCTGCACAACAAGGGATTATGCGTCTGAATAAAACCCATACAGCACAAAAGGAGCGCTGCAGAGTTTCCTCTGCAGCGCTCCTTTTTACGCATACGACAGAATCAGCCCTCTCCGCGAAGCATGACCTGGGCGCGGAATACCTTCCCGTCATATTGAAACTTACAGTAGCCGCCATTCTTTGCCGCGATGCGGCGCACTGACTGCAGGCCGATGCCATGCCCCGGGCGCTTGGAGGAGCGAATCCCGGTATTGTCTTCCTGGATCTCGCCGGTATAGGCGTTTTCCACCCCCAGCAGCACTACGGCATCTCCATGGACCTCCCCCCGGACCCGGACCCAACGCAGGGAAGGCGGCAGGCGCAGGCTGGCCTCCAGCGCATTTTCCAACAGGTTGGAGAGCACCACGCACACATCCATTTCGTCCGCAGGCAGCAGGCGCGGCAGATCCAAAATATACTCTGCCGGCACACCCTCCCGGCGCAGCAGGGCGGCATAGTGGCCCGCCACCCCGTCTGCGGCCGGATTTTCGCACAGATTCAGTTCTGTATGAGGCAGGTTCTCCACCGCGGTGTCCACATAACTGCGCAGCTCCTGCCACTCCTCCCGGCGGAGCAGCGCATCAATGGCAGTAAAATGGTGGCGCAAATCGTGGCGAGCCTGGCGGGTCTCCGCAATGGCCGTTTGCAGCGCTTCATATTGGCTGGTCTGCATCTGGAGAAACTGGTTCTGCTGCTGCAGGCGCATGTTTTTTCCCAGACCCCGCGCCATCAGATAAAACAGCAGGTAGCACAGCAGCAGCATTCCCAGCAGCATCAGCTCAATGACGGAAAAGAGGAACGCCAGCCGGTCAGCCGTCACCTCCCGGCCGGCATCAGGCTGAATGACGATATTCAGCAGGGTAAAGGCCAGGGGCAGCACCCAGAATGCGTACCAGGTGCCCGGCATCTCCGTCTCCCGGAGCAGATGCCGGACGGCGTGGGTGGCAGGGTACCACATGACAAGAACGAATATCCAGCAAGCCCCATTATATGCCAGGCAGACCGGCAGGGAAAACCAGACGCCGGCATTCCCCCGCACCGCCCAGACATCTATGGCGCTGCACAGGTTGGACAGGCAGGAAAAGGCGCCGCAGACACCCAAGAACACGCTGACGGGCTTCCAGGCAGGCAAATCGCACAGCCGTAGCAGGATCAGGGCAAAAATGGGCAGGAAGACCAGCATCACATTGCTTTCCCAGCCCATGCTTCCGCAGACCCATCCCCCTGCCAGAACCCACGCCCCCAGGATCAGGATGCTCAGAAGGATCAGCCGGGACCTGCGGATGCGCACATGCTCCCCCAACGCCAAAAAACACAGCAGCGCCGCGGGAAAGATCACCGCCAGTTCCAGCGTGGGACGCAAGAGCTGATTCATTGCGACAGCCTCCTCTGAAATAAAAACTCACCAAAGGCCGCCCGGGCAGTTTCGCTGCTACTGCGGCTGACGGGTACCTGCGTGCCGTCATCCAGCAGGAAGGAGGCGCCGTCAAAATCCCGGACATGCTCCAGATTGACCAGCACACCGCGGCCGCACACCAAAAAATTCCGTTCTTCCCTGAGCAGATCGGTAAATTCTCCAAACGTCATGCGGACGGCGGCCTCAGTCCCATCCCCCAGGTGGATATGGATCTGATGGCGGAAATGGTCCGCCCACAGGATCTCCCGGAGCACCAGGAGGCGGTCCTGACGGCCGACGTGCAGCCGGATCACCGACTCCTCCGGCGGCAGGCGGTTCAGCACTTCCTCCAGCACCTCCGCCACCTCCTCCATCCGGTAGGGCTTGACCAGGTACTGGATCGCCCGCACCCGGTAGCCGTCCAGCGCGTGGTCTGTGGACGTGGTGGTAAAAACCAGGACGCAGTCCGGATCAAAGCTCCGCAGCGTGCGGGCGGCGGTCACGCCGTCCATCCCTTCCATATAGATATCCAGAAAAACCAAATCAAAGTGATCCTGTCCGGCGGCCTCCAGGAAGGAGGCTCCATCCGAAAATTCCAGGCACTCCGCCGGCTTCCGCCGCTGAGCCAGCGCCGTTTTGAGCCAGCTCATCAGTTCTTCCCGATCCTGTGGATTGTCGTCCACCACAGCCAGACGCATTTTGCCCCCTCCTCTCCGGCCCGGCCGCCGGGCCGCAGCTTGCTTTATGATAATAATATAGCAAATTATTTTATCTCTGCCTACAATTTGGGACAGAAAATTACAGTTCGGGACAGATGCCTTGTCCCCCCAATTGACTGAGCATACCATAGTCCTGTCAGTGTGCAGAGGGCCGCAGGGCCTCTGCTGTTTCAGAAAGGAGGGGTGGTATGCACCGGGTCGCGGTATTGTGCCGTTCGCCGGACACCCGGATATGGCTGTGCAGACAGCTGGGAGCGTATCTGGCCCGCATGGGATATTTCCCGTGTCTGGAGGCCCCGGAGGATCTGGAAGGCTTCTATTACACCATGCGCGCCTCCCCGCCGGACGGGGTGGTGCTGTCCATGGACGGAGTCGCAGGGCTGAATGCCGCCGAACACCTGCGCCGCCTCTGTCCCAACTGCGCCCTCATTTGGGGCAGCGACCTGGATTTCTCCCTACAGGCCTACCGGCTGCGGGCCGATTACTTTGTGCAGGGTGAATGGACTGAGGAAACGCTGTCGGAAGGGCTCTGCCGCTGGATAGAGCGAAGCAAGCAGCAAGAGAAAGGAAGATTTGAGGAATGAAACGAAGAAGGCGCGGGCTCAGTCTGCTCCTGTGTCTGAGCCTCATTCTGTCCCTGGTGGGCCCCCTGTCCGCCGGGGCCGCGGTGACGGCCAAGTATACCCCCGACGTGGTGGGTGCTTACCTGCTGCCCATCCAGGCGGCCAACGACAGCAGCTTTATCCGCACCGAGGTGCTGACGGCGGACGGCCTGCATGTGGACAGCCACTTCACCGCATTGTCGGGCGGGCAGGACGCCGTCAGCGTCAGCGGCGGGGACTCGAGTGTTCTGGACCCCGCCAGCACCTACATGCACAGTGAGAACCGCAAGTGGTGGACCACCTACCAGTGGGAGGACATGGGGGATGTCCTGAAGAAGCTGCTCCCCACCATGCAGATCACCGCCAACATCAGCGCCTCGCTGACGGCGGACCGGCATATGCACTTCGGCACGCATAAGGACCTGACCGACCGGGCCCAGGCCTATCTGTACGCCGGCAACAACACCTCCCCCATTTTGAAGATTATCAACAGCTCGGATGACCCGGACGGGGTGGCCCGCACCTACACCAGCAGCGGCGTGCTCACCTCCGGGGGCACCAATCTCCGCTTCCGCATGGGCGCCACCGACTGCGCCTGCGGCAGCTCCAAGGTGAGCAAGGCCTACATCTATCTCTCCGATACGGCAGTGCCCACCCTCACCGGAATCTACCTCAGCGACGCGGAGGGCAACCAGACAAACCGCACCGCCTACAAGGGCAGGCAGACCCTCTACCTCACCATGGAGATAAGCGAGCCCATCCGCTTTGCCAGCGGCGAGGCCCAGGATTTGACCCTCAAGCTGCCCCTTATCAGCACCCAGACCGGCCAGAGCGCCGATAGGACCATCGACGCCCAGCTCATTTCCCTCGCCGGGAACAAGCTGATTTTCTCCTACACCGTGCCCAGCGACGAGAGCATGGACTATACCATAATCAACGTCAGCCCCAGCCAGCAGGACTGGATGGGCGGCAGCTATGAGCTGAAGCTGCTGGACGAGGCGGGCCAGCCCATGGAGGACGTGGGCAGCTTCACCGTCAACAGCCAGATTACCGACCTGGCGGGCAACCCCCTCAGCTGGACCACCAGCCGGGAGCTGAACAGCCGGCTGTATCTGGACGACGTGGCCCCCGGCTATACCCGGCTCAACGCCCAGGGCAACATGACCCAGGGCTATCAGGTGGGTACCGACGGCGAGTGGCCGGCGGACATCACCGCCTCCGCCACCTGGGCCGGCGTGGGGGACTACCTGAACTTCACCCTTACCCTGAATGAAGAGGTGGGGCTGTGGACGGAGGAAAGCTACGCCCAGCTCACCAAGAACAGCGGCGTCACGGCCGTCCTCAATGTGAAGGACAGTGACGGAACCCCCATTGAGGTGGGCCTCAGCAGCGTATCCTACGCCATGGACAACGTCAACGACGTGCGCACCAGCACCATCCTGACCTTTGACTTCTTCCGCCCCGCCGACGGGATGGCCCTGGACGGAAGCAATCCCATCCGCATCGTCTCCCTGAAAGCCCCCGACGGCAGCACCCTGGGCGACATGGCGGGCAATCCTCTGAACACCGCCGTGAGCCTGACCCCGGTGGAGAAGCTGGGTCTGGATGTGACGGCTCCCACGGTGACCCTGCTGACGGAAAACATCTCCGTCAGCGCGGACGGCCCCGCCCAGACCATCACCTTCCCCTTCACCGTAACCGATGAGGCGGACGGCTCCGGTGTGGACCGCGAGCAGGAGGTCGCGCTGGATATCCTGGCAGACACCGCCGCCGCGGTAATGTACTGCATCACCAACAGTCCCACCCCGCCGGAGAGCGGCGACGGGCTCTATAAGACCCTGTCGGCCCAGCAGCCCACCTTCCCCCTGCCCGCCGGCAGCAGCGATACCTATTACCTGCACGTCTCCTGCACCGATCTGAGCCAACGCTTTGATCCGGCCAACGGCCAGACGTCGGTGGAGGTCTCCGCCACCTGCCGGGACTACGCGGGCAACCAGGCCTCCGCCTCCACCTCCCAAAGCCTCCGGGCGGACTGGAGCGAACCTGTCATCACCCTGCCCGACACCTTCACCCTCACCGGGGAGGACACCCTGTCGGTCCCCTATTCGGTGTCCGACGGCTCCCACCTGAAAAGCGTGACCGTCCAGTGGGACAGCGGCAGCCAGGAGCAAGTGCTGGAGGAGGGCTACGCCTCCGCCTCCTATTCCGGCACCACCGCCTATACCGCCACGGGCGAGAGCGGCACCGCCACCCTGACGGTCACCGCAGCGGACGCGGCTGGCAACACAAGCACCGCCAGCCGGAGCTATTCCTACTCCCTGGGGGCTGTCACCACCCGCTATACCCTGGGCAGCGACCCCAATGTGATTACCGGCCACCCCTCCCTGATGCTGTACCGCCCCACCGCCCGGGGCGGCGCGTCGGGCGATGAGCAGATGATTTCCGTGGCGGTCATGCGCCTGGAAAACAACGTGACCCACAACGAGCTCTACAGCATCTTCTGGCTGAAGTCTGACGAGAACAAAGGCACCGTAGAGCCCATCCGGGTAGGGAGCTACCGCCAGGCTGCCGCCACCTCCGCCGCCGTGGGAGACGGGACCGTCAGTTTTACGGGCTATACGGAAGGCAATACTCAAGTCTGGACGCCCTCCTACGAGGTCTACGGCACGATTTCCATGACGCTCTTCACCATGTCCGTGCCGGACTGGAACGCCGCCGTGGATGCCGCCGTGGACGGCAGCTTCACCGTCACGCCCGAGGCGCTGGAAGCGTTCGACATGAAGGTGGCCACAGGCAGCGCCAACAACTACATGGTCTGGTTCCGCCCGCCCGTGGATCAGTATGGAAACCAGGTGGACGCCGCCCTGGAGAAGAAGAACGGGGCCGCTCAGGCGGGGGTCGTTCAGACCCTTACCGGCCTGCGCATCCCTATCCAGCTGAACACAAATGCCGGCCAGCCCAGCGACTTCCGCTACGACGACATAGACTACACCGCCTCCTACGCATACCTGACAGTCGGCACCGAGGAGCTGTCCGGAAGCCGGTACTATTTCACCAGGGAGGAAGTAATCGGAAACCTCCTCTACTACCCCATTACCGTACCTCTCTACGGCCAGCGCTTGTACGTGGTTCCCCGCCTGCACCTGGTATGCCTGGACGGCAGCGTCCGGGACGCCACGGGCATCACGGAGGAGAACGAGACCTACGATCCCATCACGCTCTACATGGACGACGGGCCGTTCCTGACAGACTTCTACCCCAACGGCTATACGCAGAAATATTACAGCGAGACTGTCCGGAGCGAGGGTCTGACCGCCGAGACCGCCCAGCTCACCATCGGCATGACGGGCTCCACCGGCGGCACGCTGACCTTCCAGTTCGGCCAGTGCAATCCCAAAGCGCCCACCCTGCTGACCTACCAGCCCATTGAGGTCTGGTGCGAGGACAATCCGGACCAGGTGGTCACCGCCACCTACAACCTCAGTGACTACACCCAACGCCAGGTGGAGCTGAAGGTGGCGGACATCCCCGCCTCCCCCGACAGCCGCACCCTCTACCTCCACGAGGGGGAGAACACCCTGCATTACCGCAGCCCCCATGTCAACGGCGTCACCTATGTGGAAAAGACCCTGACCGTCCTGGTGGTCAACCAGACCTTCTCCATCTCGGCCGAGGTCATCCCCCATGAAGACGGCAGCGTCCGCGTCCAGCTCACCGCGGACGAGTATGCCCAGGAGCAGCTGCTCCTCAACGGCCGGACCGTCTACGCAAAGTTCAGCAATGAGCTGCGCCCCGTCACCCTGGACAGCAACCTGGGCTTTGAGCTGTCCCTGACGGAAATGAAGGAAAACTGGGCCGAGGAATTTTATCTCCGGCTGTACGACAGCAACTGGAACATCGCCAGGACCGGCGACCTGCTGGTGGGGCAGGCGGTGGATATCATGGCGCCCACGATCTATCACCGCGATTATGTCGGCAGCGCGTCGCCCCAGGGAGGGTACACCCTGAACGCCACCGTCGCGGAGCCGCTGGGCGATGCGTACAACAGCGGGGTTGATCTGGGCAGCTTCGTCCTCACCTTTACCTACGAAGACGGGACGGCGACCACCGTCCCCCTGCCTGAACTCTCCCTCAACAGCACCTGGAGCGGAAACGGCTCCAACTACAACGGCGTTTACCAAATCACCGCCGAAGGTACCGACAACACCTCGGTTGCGCTTACCATCAACGGCATGTTCCCCTACGGCTCGGCAGGCAGCGTGACCATCACCATGGCCTGCCAGGACAACGCCGGCAACACCGCCGCGGTCAGCCAGTACTCCAAGGAATGGGCCGTGGGAGCTTACTCCAACACCGCCTCCGCCCCCACCATCACGGTGGGCGCGGTAAAGAACGGGCTGATTCCCATCACCTCCGACCAGCCCATCCGGGTGCTGGACCCGGTACCCGCGGATACCGCCGGCACCTTTGCCGAGAAACATTCCCTGCCCATCTACACCAGCTCCGCCGCCATCCAGTATGAGGACGCCTTCGGAATCCTGTACACCCAGGACATTGCCGCCTCCCCCTTCGGGGAGAACCTGACGGTGTCCCTGTCCGAGACCGCCGCCACCCGGGGGCCGGTGACCCTCACCGCCACCGCCACCGGCGGCAGCACCCTCACCAGCGTCACCTCCGGCAAGCACGGCGACGGGGAGATCGCCGGTCCTACCGCCACCCTGGAGCTGAGGGAAAACGATACGGTCACCATCACCATGGGGACGAACACCTACACCGTGCAGGTTACCAACATCGACAACACCGTGGAGCCCGTCACCGTAGCCTTCTACGGCCCTGACGGCGGGCTTCTGGACGCCGGGAGCGGCGCGGAAAGCGTGACCGGCCCGGTGACCGCCGCCCTGCTGTGCGATGAGCTGCTGGTGGGCCAGACCAGTTATGTCTTCCCCAACGGCTCGTCCAAGGGGGACAGCTTCACCTTCAGCGTCTCCGACCAGGTGAGCAACACCGCCCAAGTCACCGCCACCCTGCCCTGGGCCGTGGTGAATGAGGAGGGCACCGAACCTCCGGCAGATATCACGGCCCCCACCTACCAGGCGGGCCTTTACGTCCAGCAGTCCGGCATCTGGCAGCAGGTCAACAGCTACGATTCTCTGCTGACCAGCGGTGAGCTGTCCGTGGGCAGCATCGCCGGCGATATGCTGTCCCTCTCCGGCCAGGGGGTACGGGTGGTCTTTTCCATCCAGGATGATTCCCCGGTGAACCTGATCGTCAGGAGCAGCAGTACCGCCGTCCCCGGCTATGACGACCCCAGCGACAGCATCGCCGGTCTGAGCCTGTCCGCCTCCACCGTCACCTGGACCGGCGGGAACGCCAGCGGCCCCGTCTACGTCTATCTGGTGGACGCCGCCGGCAACGCCGCCGCGCCCCTGACCCTCACCTTCCCCGGCGTGGACAGCGACGCCCCTGCTGCCACCGTGGAATATGCGGCGGGCAGCGTAGACGGCAGCCTGACCAAGGCTCCCGTCTACGCCTATCTGGTACCCGGCGGGGAACCCGTCACCGTCCTGGACACCGGCAATCTGACTCTGGATGAAAACCAGGATTCTACCCATTACGGCCAGTACTACTATACCTTTACCGCCAACGGCAGCTATACCTTCCGCTTCTCCGACGCCGCGGGCAACATCGGGACCGTCACGGCCACGGTGCGCACCATCAACTCCGACGACACGGCTCTGGAACTGGTGAGCGGACCCGTCTGGCTGTGCCGGGGCCAGACCTATACGAGCAACTACAGCTGGCAAACGGCCCAGCAAACTCTGCGCAGCAACACCCCCGTCACGGCCACCTTTACCGCCAACCTGCCGCTGGCCAGCGCCGAAATCAGGCAGTATCGCGACAACCCCATCCCTGCTGACGGCATTGACGTAACCGTGTCCGGCAACCTGATTCGGGTCACCTACTCCGTCAACTGCCCCACCGTCTCTCTGTATGCGACCGCCCAGAACGGGCAGACATTTGAATACACATCCGGCTCCAGCGGCCTGCTGTATGCGGTCACCTGTCTGGACATGGACGCCCCCACCGTCACCGTGACGGCCAACGGCTCCCCGGTAAACCCTGTGAACGGCGTGTATACGGTGGACGGCAGCAACCGGCGCTCGGTGCGCCTCACCTTCACCACCGGTGAGGATACGGCCAGCAAGCAGGCGGCCTGCGTGGAGCCTGATGTGCGGTTTGGTACCGAGCACACCTGTACCATCTATCAGAATGGAACGAGCAGCCTGACCTTCACCGACCAGGCGGGCAACGTGACCACCATCCAAATCGCGGTCACCAACCTGGACGACAAGCTGGCCCTGTCCTTCTCCAAAACCGGAAGCGACAGCGACGCCGTCACCGACCCGGCGGAGCTAGGCCAGCTGACATCCGGGAGCACCTTCTATCTCAAATCCACCCGGAATGTGACGGTGAGCTTCGACGGGGCAGAGACCCAGGTGGGCAAGAGCACCTGGACGTCCTTCACCGTACCCCAGAGCGGCAGTCTGGCCATTCTGAAAGCGGAGGACACAGATGGAAACACCCTGTATGCCTATCTCTCCGTGGCGCTGCCCGACACCGTGGCTCCCATCATCTCCCTGCCCAGCCAGACGGTGTACGTCCCGGCGGGCGCGGAGAACCTGGAGCTGCTCCGGGAGGGGGTCACCGTCACCGACAACCGGGACAGCAGCCTCAGCTTCACCGTGGACACCTCCGGCGTGACCTGGGACGCGGCGGGCAGCTACATCATTACTTACACCGCAGAGGATTCCGCCGGCAACAGCTCCTCCGTCACCCGCACCCTGGTACTCACCGCCCAGAGCATCCTCACCCTCAGGGTGAACGGCCAGACGGTGCAGCCCGGCAGCACCCTTACCCTGGAGAAGGGGACGGCGGAAATCACCCTGGAGGGGGCCGACGCGCCGGTATACCTCAGCCTGAAGCAGGGGTACAAGACCATTGCCCAGATGAAGCTGGGTTCCCAGGTGCTGCTGGCCAACGCCAGCTACACCGATCCTCTGGAGACCGCCCTCACCGCCAGCGGCTTCCACACCCTCTACCTCCGCGCCCAGGACCGGACGGAGTACGTTTTCTACCTCTACGTCAAGGGCTGAGCGGCCGGAAAGGAGCATGAACATGAAAAAGCGAGCGCTATCCCGTCTCCTGGCCTGGGTCCTGTCCCTGTGCCTGGTCTCGGGACTGCTGCCCATCTCCGTCCTGGCGGCGGAGCTGGGAAATGTATACACTCTGTCCAACGAGAACCTGCAGGTACTGGTGGACAAACGCAGCGGCGGCTTCTCCATCCGCACGTTGGAGGGCGACGCCATCCGGAAGGACGACAACAACAAGAACCTGCTGTTTCCCCTGGGGGATGACGACACCTCCTTTGCCTCCCTCCGGGTCACCCGGAACGGCAAGACCAAGGACTATGTGTTCGGCGGCAAGTATGCCGGTTCCTCCGATGTGGCGGTGACCGCCACATCGGAGGAGATCCAAGCGGTGTGGTCGGTGGACGGCATCACCGTCACCCAGACCCTCCGCCTGGCCAACCCCGGCGCCACCCAGCACGGCATGGCCTACCTGAGCTACACCGCCGAGAACAGCGGCGAGGCCGCCGACATCCGGCTGCGCCTGCTCATGGACACCGCCCTGGGTACCCAGGATTACGGCGTCTACGAGGTGGCCCAGTCCGGCGGCGGCTACCTGATGGTAGAATGTGAACGGAGCATTTCCGGCTACCAGAACAGCTTCTTCGCCTATGACGACCCTCAGAATCCCAGCGTATTCGCCTACTTCCTCAACGGCTCCGTGGGCGACGCCGCCAGCACGCCGGAACAGGTGACCTTTGCCCACTGGAACAATCTGGCGGCCACCGTTTTTGACTATACGCCCGACGAAAGCCTGTATTTCACCACCCCCTACAACCGGGACTACCTGACCGCCGACAGCGCCTTTGCCCTGTATTATGACCTGGGCAGCGTGGGACAGGGCGGCAGCGCCGCCGCGGCCGGCTACTACGGCGTGTTCTCCAACGCCGCCGCAGCCGAGGGGGACCGGCTCACCCTCAACTTCACCGACCTGCCCCAGGCTCTAGAGATGAACGCCGACCGGACCGGCTACACCGGAAACGGCGACTTTACCGTCACCGCCTCCATGACCAACATCTCCGGCCAGACCCTGGACAACGTACGGGTGGTGGTCTACCCCGGGGAGAACATCACCCCCTACGACAAGAACGGCGACCTTCAGGAAGCCGCCAGCTATCTGGACCCCTACTATATCGACCTGACCAACGTGCAGGCAGACGGCTCCCAGAATCTGGAGTTTCAATTCCACGCCGTACCCGGGGAGGACGCGGCCTACCGCAAACTCACCTTCCAGGCCTATGAGATGGGGAGCGACGGCGCGCTCCAGGCCCAGAACCTGCTGTGCGCTCAGACGGTTTGGCTCCTCTGCCCCGGCACCGGCGGGGATGTGCCGCAGGTGGGCTTCACCAGCTCCTCCCCCGACCTCATTTACATCACCGGCACCCGTCATCTCTATCTGACGGGCAGGAATTTCAGCATGCTGTCCAACCAGAGCGCCTACTCCCTCCGCCTCTCCCGCACCGACGGCGGAAAGATCAACGGCCAGGACAGCCTGACCATCCCCGCCAACCAGTTCATCCTGAGCACGGATGACAATACCGCCGACGTGGTGATCACCGACGCGCTGGCCATCGGGGAATATCAGCTGACCATCGACTATACCGACACCTCCACGGCTGATATCACCGCGCCCGCCCTGCGCTTCCAGGTCACCGACGACCCGGAGTACCGCAACGACGGCTACGGCGTGGTGACGGTGGAAAATGATGGCTCTAACAACTACTCCATCCACACCTACGCCACGGAGGAGAGCTATGAAACAACAGGCAAGGAATTGGGTGACGGCGCCGTCCTGCTGGAGTTCCGCGGCTCCTTCACCAAGGAGGAAAAGAACGGAACCACCGTGCTCACCGGCGTCTCTCTGGGCAAGGAAGACAATGTGATGACCCTGAACAACTGCCTGGACATCCGGGAGGGCCAGGTGACCATCACCGACGCCAATGACGAGATCACCGTGGACTTCGACGCCTCCCTCACCGTCTCCGGCGTAGGCACCTCCGTCTGGAAGGGCCGCTGCTGCCTCACCGCCATTGTGGACGGGGAGTCCTGCTCCCTCACCACCTACGATGAAAGCGGCGACCGGGACGAGGACGGCAACATCACCCTCCTGTGGCCCAGCGTGGGCCAGGCCGCTCAGAGCCTGCTGGGCCTGCTCTTTGAGTTCAAGTACGGCGAGCTGGGCTATATGGAGGGCGTGGGCGGCGTCATCGGCTTCGGCGGCGGCCTGGATCTGTCCTTCCTCATCCCCGCCGCCAAGCAGGCCGACGACACCCCCTCCGCCCTGGATCAGGCCAAGGAGGACCTCATCCGCAGCGGCGAGGACACGCCGGAAAACCTGCGCGCCCTGGAGGAGCAGCACCCCCACAACGCCGACACAGTGAACACCAACGCCCCGCCCTTTGAGACCTCCACCGACATGGGGGACGGCGCCGAGGCGGGCGACGGCGACAGCCGCTCGGCCACCATCCAGGTGGACGACATCCTGTTCGGCGGCGGCAAATACCAGGGCGTCAACTTCTCCGTGGCTCTGGGCCTGCCCAGCTACTTTGAAGGCATGCCCGGCATCGAGGGCGTGCTCGCCGTCAGGACCGTGGGCGACTGGGCGGTGGACGTGTCCGGCGCGGCCTCCTTCGCCACCTTCGCCATGGAGGCGGAGCTGGCCGTCCAGAGCAAGGACGGCATCCCCTACCCCGATACCCTCCACTTCTTCGTGGGCGGCTTCGTCCCCGGCATCAACCTGGACGGTTTCGGCGTGATCTGGCTCCAGGGCGCCGGCGGCGGCATCAACAACCTGTACGACACCATTTTCCTCACCGAGTCAGTTCCGCCCCTCCAGCTCATTCTGGAGGCGCAGTTCTCCATCCTCCAGATCATCTCGGCCCGGGCCACGCTGGCCCTGAGCCTCCAGGGCATCAGCGCGGAGCTGAGCAACGGCGTGCTGGCCAACTCCGTGGCCGTGCTGGACAGCGCCAGCCTGGAGTTTGACTGGTACCCCGAGTTCTTCTTCCTGTCCTCGGTGGATATGAACATCGCGGGCGTCCTTCAGGGCGGCGGCTATCTGGTGCTGGATGAGAGCGGCATTTTCGAGTTCTTCATCCGGGCCTCCCTGAGCCTGCCCGGCACCCTGCCTCTCATCGGCGGTCTCACCCTGGCCAACGTGGGCATGGGCGTCAACGCGGAAAAGATCTGGGGCGCCGCCGAGGCCCTGGGCATCCAGGTGGGCATCACCTACTACTGGGGCAGCGGCGAGGTCAGCTGGAGCGGCGACGCCGCCACACCCAACCACCCCGACCTGCTGGGTCTGGCCACCGTACCCGTATACACCGCTCCCGACACCGGCAGGACCCTTTACGCCGTGGTGGGCACCAACGCCACCCTGGCCGCCCAGTCCCAGCTGGGCCTGGTGGCCAGCACCATTCCCACCACGCGGGCCGACGGGGACAGCCTGAAAAGCAACGTTGAGGGTACCCGGCACGAGCTGGTCCTGGCTTCCGGCCACACCTCTCCCGCCGCCCTGACCCTCACCTGGGACAGCGCCAGCCTGGAAAAGGCCCGGGAGGAGTCCAAGGCCATCACCATCGACAATTATACCCTGACCTTTGTCCAGGATGTGACCAACGCCAGCGCCACCGAAAACGCCAACGCCAAGGTGACCTATGATTCCACGGCCCATCAGGCCAACATGACCGTGATCTTCCAGCCCAACCGGGCCGGTACCTACTCCATCACCACCGGCAAGCCCGCCAGCCTGGTTCTCTACCGGGTGGCGCCCCTGCCGGGCATCGACAGCGTCAGTGTGACGGACGGCAGCGCCACCGTCACCGGCACCGGCCTGGAGCAGTTCTCCCAGATCACCCTGCTGGCGGTGGACGAGGAGAATCCCGACAACTCCCGTATGGTGGGCCATGTGACCAGCGAAAACGAGGCCTTCGGCAGCACCAGCGTCACCATCCCCATGGACACCGCCGCCCTGCCTTCCGGGGACTACACCCTTCAGGCCATTGCGGCGGACAGCAAGCAAGCTATGGTTTCCACGAAAGACGTACCGTTCTCCTACACCAATCCCAACCAGCCCGACCCGCCCCAAGTAAGCGCCGTGAAGTCCGCCGGAGACTACAAGGTGTCCTTCACCGTCTCCGACGCGGAGGTCGACGGCTACCGGGTGAACTTCTACGATGAAAAAGACGAGCTGGTCTCCGGCGTCAGCGGCCTGGTGCTGGAGAAGAACGCCGAAAACACCTACACCGCCGGCGGGCGGTTTGAGGTGCCGGTGTACGACGAGGAGACCGGAGACTTTACGGACGAGACGTCCGCCGCCGGACTGGAGGGGGGCAAGGCCTACACCATGGGCGTGTCCGCCTACAAGCAGACGGGAGACAGCGTGATCTGGTCCTCTGAATCCAGAACGGCCGACGTGACCATCACCCAGCCCGATCCCCCCGCCTTTACCTGGGGCGCCGACACGGCTGGCGTTACGGAAATCACCCAGGCGGGCGGAAACACCTTCTCCACCCTGCTCTATCCCACCAGCGACCTCACCGTCACCCTTCGGGCGGACCAGAACGTCTCCGGCGCCTGGAGCCTGGACGGCGGAACGGAGACCCGGGTAACCGGCCAGGACAGCATTACCATGGCCTTTACCGGCCTGTCCGAAGGTTCCCACACCGTCACCTTCCAGGGTACCAACAGCCAGGGCGACGCCTTCCTGTACACCAAGAGCTTCTCGGTGGACACCACGCCTCCCGCCCTTCTGGTGTCCTCTCCCATCAGCGGCTCCTTCTTCGAGAGCAGCGGCTCCGTCACCCTCACCGGCTGGACGGATGGCAAGACCCTGGAGCTGTCGGTGGACGGCACGGCTGAGACTATCAGCGTGGCTGCGGACGGCAGCTTCTCCCAAGCGCTGTCCCTGGACGCCTCCGCCGTCAGCCACACCCTCACCCTCACCGCCACCGACGCGGCGGGGAATGAGACCACCCGTACCATCCGGGTGGTCAACCCGGCCCTGGGCCAGATGACCCGCCTGGCCATCTATTCCGGCAGCAGGGAAGTGTCTGAGACAGAAGCCCTGACTGTGGGCAACGGCGGCTCCACCCTCTCCGTGAAGGCCGTGCTGAGCAATGGCTCCACCCTCGACCTGAGCGGCAGCGACCTGGTGGAGTGGAGCGTCATTCCCGCCATCGGAACCTGCGAGGTGGATGACTTCGGACACGTCTCCCTCTCCAGCGGCGGCAGCGCCGTGGTCAAGGCCCGCATGGCCATTACCGATGATGGCGGCTATACCGCCTTCGCGGCCCTCGGCGCCGGCGAAATCACACCTGTTGTCACCATTACCCCCTGTACAAACGGCACAATCACCGTTACGGGCACCGTAAATGGTGTGGCGAATACTGCGATTCAGAGCGGCGGCGCCGTGGACTACGGCTCCAGCGTCACCATCCAGGTCACGCCGGCGGAGGGCTATTACCTGAATAAGCTGGTTGTGAATGGCAGCATCGTCTCTGTCAGCAGCGACGGAACGTATGTCATTGACAGCCTGAAGGAAAATCTGAGCGTCACCGCCTCTTTCTCTACCCAGACCAATGCCGAGGTTCCCGCTATCAATACCCAGCCTGTGGGTGCCAGCTACACCCAGGGCGACACCGCGGCGGCCCTCACTGTGGCAGCCACCGTCACCAAGGGCACGCTGAGCTACCAGTGGTACAGCAGCACCACCGAGAGCACCCAGGGCGGCACTCTCATTGACAGAGCCACCGAAGCCAGCTACATCCCCAGCACCGCGGATGTGGGCACCGTCTACTACTACTGCGTGGTGACCAACACCGA
>CALWXT010000016.1 GCA_944385575.1 uncultured Flavonifractor sp.
TCCAACAACGGCCTGACCGGCGGCGCCCTGGTGCCCCTGCTGAGCCTGGGCATCCCCGGCGACTCCACCACCGCCGTCCTGATCGGCGCCTTCATGCTCCAGGGCATCCAGGTGGGCCCCCTGTTCATCACCAACAACCCCGACATCTGGAACACCGTCCTGGTGGCCCTGCTGGTGTGCAATATCCTGATGTATCTGGTTATGTTCTTCCCCATCAAGCTGTTGGCCAAGATCATTCTGATCCCCCAGGAGCGGCTGTACCCCGTGGTGCTCATGATGTGCACCGTAGGCGCCTACGCCACTCTGAACGGCCGTATGTTTGACGTGTGGTGCCTGCTGTTCTTCGGTATCGTGGGACTGCTCATCAAGAAGTTCCACTTCCCCGTGTCCTGCTTCCTTATCGGCTTCATCCTGGGCGGTGATCTGGAGGACTACTTCATCCAGGTGCTCACTGCCTACGACGGCTATCTGACCGGCCTGTTTGTGCGTCCCATGGCCTGGGTCATCTGGGCCCTGATCATCATTTCTGTCGTTTACGCCGTTCTGGATAACCGCAAGGCCAAGCGTCAGGAGAAGGAACTCTCCGAAAAGAAGTAATCTAAAGGGAGTATGGATATGAGCGCACCGCTGTACATCAAAGTAAAGGACATTGACAATGTGGCCATCGCGGTGGAAAATATCTCCAAGGGAACCCAGGTCATGCCTGGTGTGGTTACCCGGGAGGAGATCCCCCAGGCCCATAAGATCGCCCTGACCGACATCCCCAAGGGGGGCGAGGTGATCCGCTACGGCGTGGTGCTGGGCTACGCCAAGGATGACATCCCTGTGGGTGCCTGGATCAACGAGCATATGCTCGACCTGCCCGAAAGCCCCTCCGTGGACAACATGCCCTTTGGCACCAATCTGGTGGCCAAGGAGGATCTGCCCAGCCCCACCCGCACCACTTGGATGGGCTACCGAAACAAGACCGGCCCCGCCGGTACCCGGAACCTGCTGGGCATCGTCACCACGGTGCAGTGTGCTGCCGGCGTGGTTAACGTGGCGGTGGAGCGCATCAAAAAGGAGCTGCTTCCCAAATACCCCAACGTGGACGATGTAGTGGCCATCAACCACCCCTATGGCTGCGGTGTAGCCATTAAGGCCCGGGAAGCCCACATCCCCATCCGGGCGGTGACCAATCTCATCCGCCACCCCAACTTTGGCGGGGAGCTGATGGTGGTGGGCCTGGGCTGTGAAAAGCTTACCTACGACATGGTGCTGCCTCCTGAGGATATCACCCCGGAGAACACCCTTACCCTCCAGGATTACAAGGGGCACGACGCCATGATGCAGGCCCTGCTGGATATGGCGGAAAAGAAGCTGGAGAAGCTCAATCAGCGCCGCCGGGAGGAGCTGCCCCTCAGCGAGCTGCTCATCGGTATGCAGTGCGGCGGGTCTGACGCCTTCTCCGGCCTCACCGCCAATCCCAGCGCCGGCTATGCCGCCGACATGCTGGTAAAGGGCGGGGCCACGGTTATGTTCAGCGAGGTCACCGAGGTGCGCGACGGCGTGCACCTGCTGGCCGCCCGCTGCCGGGACGCGGCCACCCGCGATAAGCTGGCCGCCGAGATGAAATGGTACGACGACTACCTGGAAGCCGGCGGCGTGGACCGTGACGCCAACCCCACCCCCGGCAACAAGAAGGGCGGTCTGGCCAACATCGTGGAGAAGGCCATGGGTTCCATTGCCAAGTCGGGCACCGCTCCCATTGAGGAGGTCCTCTCTCCGGCGGAGAAGCCCAGCAAGCACGGCCTGATCTACGCTGCCACCCCCGCCAGCGACATCGTCTGCGGACCCTGCCAGCTGGCCAGCGGCATCGGCCTCCAGGTCTTTATGACCGGCCGGGGCACTCCCTACGGCCTGGCCGCCGCCCCTGTCATCAAGGTCTGCTCCCGCAATGAGATGAAGGAACACTGGTTCGACCTGATCGACGTCAACGCCGGCCCCATTGCCACCGGTGAAAAGACCATTGCTGATGTGGGTACCGAGCTGTTCGAGCTCATCCTGGATGTGGCCAGTGGCGTGAAGAAGCCCTACTCCGACCAGTACGGCTTCCACAACGACGTGTGCATCTTCAACCCCGCACCTATTACCTGACATAGATCCGCACCAGGCTCCCGCCGGAATCCACGGCGGGAGCCATAGGCGCACTTGACGCTTAAGGAGGCGGAAGCCAATGGAAATCAAACAGGGAGGCGTAGTCTCCCAGCTTCTGGCCGGCGTGCCCATTCCCCGGATGTTTCGGGCGCGGCAGATTTTTCCCCAGGAGCACATCGAGCCGGCGGATATCCCCGCGGCTGTGATGGAACAGCTGGACCGGGAGCCCTTCCGTTCCAAAGTGAAGCCCGGTATGGAGATCGCCATTACCGCCGGCAGCCGGGGCATCGCCAACGTGGATATCATCACCAAGGCGGTGGTGGATTTTGTAAAGTCCCGGGGGGCCACGCCCTTTATCGTGCCCGCCATGGGCAGCCACGGCGGCGCCACGGCGGAGGGTCAGCTGGAGATCCTGGCCGGCTACGGTATCACCCCGGAGACCATGGGCTGTGAGATCCGCAGCAGCATGGAAGTGGTGGAGCTGGGCGTGTCCGACACCGGCATGCCGGTTTACATGGACAAGAACGCCTACCACGCCGACGGCATCATCATCTCCTGCCGCCTGAAGCCCCACAACGCCTTCCGGGGTCCCTACGAGAGCGGCCCCTGCAAGATGATGACGGTGGGCCTGGGCAAGCAGAAGGGAGCCGAGCGGGTCCATGCCGAGGGTATGGGTAAGATCGGCAAGAACATCCCCTCCATGGCCAAGGTAGCCCTGGAGAAGGCCCCCATCCTCTTTGCCATTCCCTGTCTGGAGAATGCCTACGACCAGACCTGGAAGCTGGAGGCCATTGACAAGGACGACATCCTGGCCCGTGAGCCGGAGCTGCTGAAAGAGGCGTTTGCCCACATGCCCTCCCTGCTGGTGGGGGAGTGCGATGTGCTGGTTGTGGATGAGACCGGCAAGAACTACTCCGGCACCGGCGTGGACCCCAATATCACCGGAACCTTTTCCACCGAATACGCTCACGGCGGTGTAAAAGTCCAGCGCACCTGCTTCCTGGATCTGAGCGAAGCCAGCCACGGCAATTCCCTGGGCGTGGGCCTGGCCGACGTGATCACCAAGCGGTTCTTTGACAAGATTGACCTGGAGATGATGTATCCCAACTGCATCACCTCCACCGTGCTGACCTCTGCCCGCATTCCCTGCATCGTGGCTACCGACAAGGAGGCCATCCAGATGTGTATCCGCACCTGCAACGGCATTGACCAGAACCATCCCCGGGTCATCCGCATCCCCAACAGCCTGCACATCGGCAGCATCATGCTGAGCGAGGCCTATTACGAGGATGTAAAGGCGGGGAAGTGGCCGGGCCTGGAGGCTGTTTCGGAGCCGGAAGAACTGAAATTCGACGGGCAGGGGGCCCTGCTTACCCCCATCGAGGGCTGAGATGGAGAGCTTTTCTAAAATGGTGGACGTCCAGACCGTCCTGTTTATCTACATGGCGGTGGGCTTCTACTGCAGAAAAAAGGGCATTTTCAACGATGTGGCCCGGGATAAACTCACCGACTTCGTGGTGTTCATCACCCTGCCCTGCATGATCTTCGAGTCCTTCAACATGGAATTCAGCCTGGATGCCCTCAAACAGGGAGCGGTGGCGCTAATTATCGCGGTAGGAATGGCCTGCGTGGCCCTGCTGCTGGGCAAGGTGCTCTACAACCGCTTCCCCTATGAGGAAAAGAGCATCCTCCAGTACGGTACCCTGGTGAGCAATTCCGGCTTCGCCGGGCTTCCGGTGGTCAGCGGCGCTTACGGGGACGAGGGCCTGTTCCTGGGCTCCCTGTTTATCATCCCCACTCGCATCCTGATGTGGAGTGCCGGCATCTCCCTGTTTACCAAGGCCGACGCCAAGCAGGCCGTCAAAAAGGTGATGCTCAACCCCGGCATTATCGCTGTAGAGGTGGGCCTGATCCGGATGATCCTTCAGATCCCGCTGCCCCACTTTGTGGACAGCGCGGTGGACAATCTGGGCGCCTGCACCTCTCCGCTGGCCATGGCCCTGGTGGGCGCCATTCTGGCCGACGTGCCTCTGAAGACCGTGTTCGATCCCAAGAGCTTTTATCTGGTGGCGGTGCGGCAGTTCCTGCTGCCCGGTATCTGCCTGGTGGCCCTCCGGCTGCTGGGGATGGACCCCCTCACCATCGGAGTGAGCGTGGTTATCACCGGTATGCCCATCGGTTCCACCACCGCCATTCTGGCGCAGAAATACGGGGCGGACGCCAAATTTGCCTCCAAGTGTGTGTTTATTTCCACTCTGACCAGTCTGGTCACCGTTCCGATCCTGACCCTTTTCCTTTAAAAGAAAGGAAGATTCTTATGCAGCAGATCTATGACGTCGTCATCATCGGCGGCGGTGTGGTGGGCAGCGCCATCGCCCGGGAGCTCTCCCGGTATAAGCTGCGCATCGCCGTGCTGGAGAAGGAGAGCGACGTTTGTACCCAGACCAGCGGACGGAATACCGGCATGCTCCACGCCGGGTTCCTCTACAAGACCGGCACCCTCAAGGCCATCTGCGCCGTAGAGGGCAACCAGGAATTTGACAAAGTGGCCGCCGAGCTGGATGTGCCCTTCAAGCGCACCGGCAAGCTCATCGTGGGCTTTACCGATGAGGACCGGCAGCGGCTGGAGAACTTCATGGCCCGCGGCGAGGCCAACGGCGTCAAGGGCCTGGAGATCATCGACCGGGCCCGGATGGATGAGCTGGACCCCAGCGCCGGCGGCAACTTCGCCATGTGGTGCCCGGCCAGCGGCATCCTGGACCCCTTCCTCTACACCATCGCCCTGGCGGAAAACGCCGTCCACAACGGCGTGGAATACCACCTGAACTGTGCCTTTACCGGCGAGACCAAACAGGCCGACGGCACCCACCTGCTCCACACCACCGAGGGTGACTTCCTCACCCGCTGGGTGGTGAACAGCGCGGGTCTCAACTCCGCCGTGGTCAGTGAACAGCTGGGTATTCCCGGCTACGTCATCAAGCCGGTGAAGGGCGAGTACTTCGTCCTTGACAAGCTGGCGGGACAGTTCGCAAAAATCCCTGTCTATCCCGCCCCCAACCCGGACAACACCTTCGACACCCACGCCACTCCCACGGTGGACGGCAACGTGCTGGTGGGTCCCGACAGCCAGCTGGCCCGGGACTTCCAGGACTACGAGTCCACCCAGGCCGCCATGGACGGCCTGATCGAGAGCGGCTCCCGCATGTTCAAGCACATGGACCGCAGCTACTTCATCCGCAACTTCGCCGGCATCCGGCCCAAGCGCATCGACCCCGAGACCGGGGTGGTGCAGGACTTCGTGCTGGAGTGCCGGGACGAGGTGCCGGGCGTGGTCAATCTGGTGGGCATCGAGTCTCCCGGCCTGACCTCCGCCCTCCCGCTGGCCCGCAGGGCTGTGGCCCTCATCGCCCAGCGGGAGAAGCTGGAGCCCAACCCCGATTTCGACCCCGTCCGCCACGGTATCCGCCGCTTTGCCGACATGAACGACGCCGAGCGGGCTGCCGCCATCGAGGAGAATCCGGACTACGGTGAGATCTTCTGCCGCTGTGAGAAGGTCACCAAGGCCGAGATCCTCCAGGCCATCCACAACCCCCTGGGGGTCCACACCGTCAACGGCGTCAAGGTGCGCACCCGCGCCACCATGGGCCGCTGCCAGGGCGGGTACTGCGAGACCCGTATCACTGAGACCCTCCACAAGGAGCTGGGTGAGGACTTTAAGGACATCCACCTGGGGCCGGAGGGCTCCTGGATGTTCACCGGCGCGGTGAAAGGAGGGGACCGGGCATGAACGTGGAACGCCATCAGGCAGTGGTCATCGGCGGCGGACCCGCCGGCCTGGCCGCCGCTATCCAGCTTAAGCAGAAGGGCATTGACGACGTGGTGGTGCTGGAGCGGGAACACCGCACCGGCGGCATCCTGCGCCAGTGTATCCATGACGGCTTCGGCCTGACCCGGTTCGGGGAGACCCTCTCCGGTCCGGAGTACGCCCAGCGGTTTGTGGAGCAGGCGGAGGAGCTGGGCATCACCTGCCTCACCGATACCACCGTTCTCTCCCTGGAGGCCGACCGCACCGTCACCGCCTCCGGTCCCGCCGGGCTGAGGAAGCTGCGGGGTGACGCGGTGATTCTCACCATGGGCTGCCGGGAGCGTACCCGGGGCGCCCTGGCCATTCCGGGCAGTCGGCCCGCCGGCATCTACACCGCCGGCGTGGCTCAGGAGTACATCAACCTGCGCAACCTGATGGTGGGCAGGGAAGTGGTGATCCTGGGCAGCGGCGACATCGGCCTCATCATGGCCCGGCGCATGACCCTGGAAGGGGCCCATGTGAAGGGCGTCTATGAAGTCCAGCCCTATCCCAGCGGCCTGCCCCGTAACATCGAGCAGTGCCTCAACGACTACAACATCCCCCTCCATCTCAGCCATACCGTCACCGATATCCACGGCCGGGAGCGGCTGGAGGGCGTGACCATCTCCCAAGTGGACGAACAGTTCCGCCCCATCCCCGGCACCGAGGAGCGGGTGGACTGCGATACCCTCATCCTCTCGGTGGGCCTCATCCCCGCAGGGGACATCGCCAACGGCTCCGGCCTGGCGGTGGACGGCCGCACCAAGGGTGCCTTTGTGGATGAGCACTATCAGACTAGCATCCCCGGTGTGTTCTCCGCCGGCAACGTGCTCCACGTCCACGACCTGGTGGACTTCGTCTCCCTGGAGGCGGAGGCCCTGGCGTCCGCGGCGGCGGAGTACTTGAAGGAAGGCTCCCTGCCGGCCTGCCCCCTGGAGGTAAAGGCCGGCGCCAATGTAGGCCATGTGATTCCCCAGCATGTCAGCGGTACCCGGAGCTTCACCCTGTCCCTGCGGGTGCGCAAGCCCCTGAAGGGAGTTACCCTCACTGTCACCCAGAACGGCCGGGAGGTCCTGCGGCGGAAATTCCCCAAGGCCCTGCCCGCTGAGATGATCCAGCTCAACGTACCCGCGGAGAAGCTGGAGACCGAGGGAGATCTGGAGGTGAGCGTACAGTGAAGCGGACCTTTACCTGCATCATCTGCCCCAACGGCTGTGAGATTACTGCCGAGTATGAGGGCACCGACGTGCGCTCCATAGAGGGCGCCACCTGCCCCAAGGGGAAGGATTACGTCCGGCAGGAGCTGACCGATCCCCGGCGGAACATCGCCACCAGTATTCCCGTGGAGGGCGGCGAGCTGCCTCTGGTCAGTGTCCGCCTAGACCGCCCCATCCCCAAGAAGGACATTTTCGCCGTCATGGACGCCATCAACAAGCTCCATGTCAAAGCGCCCACCACCATCGGACAGGTGGTCCTGTCCGACGTGTGCGGCCTGGGTGCCAACGTTATCATTACCAAGCCGGTAGCGGCTGTTTAAGCCCCTCCGGCTGCCGGAAAAACCCGGGAGGTTTTCAGTAACTTGAAGATTGGACTGATCGGACTGGGCATCATGGGCAAGCCCATGGCGCGGAACCTGCTGAAGGCAGGCTATGACCTCACTGTCAGCACCCGCAACCAGGCCACGGTGGCCGAACTGGTGGCCGAAGGTGCCACCGGTGCCACTTACGCCCAGGTGGGCGAGACCTGCGATGTGGTGCTCACCATGCTGCCCAGCCATCCCCAGGTAGAGTCCGTCATGCTGGGTGAGGACGGCGTAGCCGCCCATATGAAGCCCGGCAGCATTTTCATCGACATGAGCTCCGTCAACCCCGTGGCATCCAAACGGATCGCCGGGGAGCTGGCCAAGAAGGGTATCGAGATGCTGGACGCCCCTGTGTCCGGCGGCGAGCCTAAGGCCATTGACGGCACGCTGTCCTTTATGGTAGGCGGCAAGCAGGAGATCTTTGACCGCTGCCGGGACATTCTCCTGGCCATGGGCACCTCCGTGGTGCGCTGCGGCGAGGTGGGTGCCGGCAATACGGCCAAGCTGGCCAATCAGATTATCGTGGCCTGCAACATCCAGGCTCTGTCCGAGGCCCTGACCCTGGCCAAGATGGCCGGTGTGGAGCCCCAGCTGGTATTTGAGGCCATTCGGGGCGGCCTGGCCGGGTCCACCGTCATGGAAGCCAAGGCTCCCATGATGATCGCCGGAGACTTTACCCCCGGTTTCAAGATCGACCTGCATATCAAGGACCTGAACAACGCCCTGGACTGTGCCCACGCGCTGGGCGCGCCCCTGTCTATGACAGCCCAGGTCCAGGAGGTGCTCCAGTGGCTGCACAACAACGGCTGCGGCCAGGAGGACCACAGCGCCATCCTCAAGCACTATCAGAAACTCACCGGTCTCTCCGCTCTGTAGAGACCAACCCCATGCCCAAACCCGCGGCTGCTGTGTCGGCCCGTTTGGATAAATTCTATTTTTCAATATTTTAGGAGGAAATTACTATGAAAGTCGGACTGATTGGTCTTGGTATTATGGGTAAGCCCATGGCGAAGAATCTGCTGAAGGCGGGCTATGACCTGACTGTCAGCGACCTGAACAAGGCCGCCGTGGACGAAGTGGTGGCCGCCGGCGCCAAGTCCGCCACCAACGCCGAGATCGGCGAGACCTGCGACGTGGTCCTGACCATGGTGCCCAACAGCCCCCAGGTCAAGGCCGTGATGCTGGGTGAGGACGGCGTGGCCGCCCACATGAAGCCCGGCAGCGTGTTCATCGACATGAGCTCCATCAACCCCGTGGCCTCCAAGGAGATCGCCGCTGAGCTGGCCAAGAAGAACATCGAGATGCTGGACGCCCCCGTGTCCGGCGGCGAGCCCAAGGCCATCGACGGCACCCTGTCCTTCATGGTGGGCGGCAAGCAGGAGGTCTTTGACAAGTACAAGGATCTGCTGGGCGCCATGGGTGCTTCCGTGGTCCGCTGCGGCGACGTGGGCGCCGGCAACACCACCAAGCTGGCCAACCAGATCATCGTGGCCTGCAACATCCAGGCTCTGTCTGAGGCCCTGACCCTGGCCAAGATGGCCGGCGTGGAGCCCCAGCTGGTGTTTGAGGCCATCAAGGGCGGCCTGGCCGGTTCCACCGTTATGAACGCCAAGGCTCCCATGATGATCGAGGGCAACGACAAGCCCGGCTTCAAGATCGACCTGCACATCAAGGACCTGAACAACGCTCTGGACTGCGCCCACACCGTGGGTTCCCCCCTGCCCATGACCGCCGCTGTGCAGGAGGTCTTCCAGTGGCTGCACAACAACGGCTGCGGCCAGGACGACCACAGCTCCATCATCAAGTACTACAAGAAGCTGACCGGCATCGAGTCCCTGTAAGGGGACCCGAGCCGACAGAAGGGGAGGGAACCTGTCATGAATACCGATTTTATCAAGGGCGTGGTAGTGCCCATTCTGACTCCCATCGACGAAAACGAGCTGATCGACGAAGCCAAGCTGCGTGACCAGGTGGACTATGTCATCAACGGCGGCGTGTCCGGCATTCTGGCCTTCGGCAGCAACGGTGAGTTCTATGTGGTGGAAGAGGACGAGATGGAGCGGGGCCTGAAGATCATGGTGGATCAGGCCGCCGGCCGTGTCCCCGTGTACTTCGGCATCGGCGCCATCAGCACCAAGAAGTGCTGCCGCCTGGCCAAGATGGCGGTGGCCAACGGCGCCGCCGGCATCAGCGTGCTCCAGCCCATGTTCCTCAAGCCCACCCACGATGAGCTGTTCCAGCACTTCAAGACCATTGCCGAGAGCGTGCCCGGCACCCCCATGCTGCTCTACAACAACCCCGGCCGTGTGGGCTACACCCTGACCGCTCAGCTTGTGGATGAGCTGGCTCACCAGGTGGACAACATTGTGGGCATGAAGGACACCAGCGGCGATATCACCCTCACCAGCGAGTTCATCCGCCGCACCCGGGATGTAAACTTCAAGGTGTTTGGCGGCAAGGATACCCTGCTGTACGCCAGCCTGTGCCACGGCGCCGTGGGCGGCGTGTGCACCGCCGCAAATTTTATGCCCGAACTGATCACAGACGTGTATAATAAGTTTGTGGCCGGCGATCTGAAGGGCAGCCTGGAGGCTCAGTTCAAGCTGAACCCCGTCCGGCTGGCCATGGACCCCGCCAGCTTCCCCGTGGCCGCCAAGGATATGGCCACCCTCCGGGGCCGGGACGTGGGCGTGCCCTACCTGCCCAACCTGCCCACCCCCGAAGGCCCCGCCAAAGAGGGCTTCCGCCGCACCATGCATGAGGCGGGCCTGATCTGAGCCTGTACAGGCTTCCAGGAGGAAACCGTATGAAACTGAGAAACGACTGCGACCAGATCATTGCCCAGGCGATCACCGCCGTACAGCCCGACGCGGCGGTGCGCCGTGCCCTGAAGGAGATCACCCTCCCCGGTGGCCGGGTGGTTCTGGTGGCGGCGGGCAAAGCGGCCTGGTCCATGGCCCGCGCGGCCTATGACTGCATCGGGGACCAGCTGAGCGGCGGCATCGTCATCACCAAGCACGGCCACGCCCAGGGGCCCATCGGCAGCCTGCTCATCCGGGAGGCGGGCCATCCCGTCCCCGATGACGACACCTTCTCCGCTACGGAGGAGGCCCTGGCCCTGACCCAGGATCTGACGGCGGAGGACATGGTGCTGTTCCTGCTCTCCGGCGGCGGCTCCGCCCTGTTTGAGGCCCCCCTGGTCCCCCAGGAGGAGCTGCAAAAGATCACCCAGAGCCTGCTGGCCTGCGGGGCGGACATCGTGGAGATGAACACCATCCGCAAGCGGCTGTCCGCCGTGAAGGGTGGGCGCTTTGCCCAGCATTGCGCCCCTGCACGGGTCTGTTCCATCGTGCTCTCCGATATCATTGGGGACCCCCTGGACATGATCGCCTCCGGCCCGGCCTATCCCGACTCCTCTACCTGCGCCGACGCGCAGGCCATCGCCAAGAAGTACGACCTGCCCCTTTCCCCGGCTGCGGCAGGCTGTCTGGAGCGGGAGACTCCCAAGACCCTGGACAACATCCATACCATCATCACCGGCAGCGTGCGGGAGCTGTGCTCCGCCGCCGCGGCTGCCTGCCGTGAGCTGGGTTACGAGCCGGTGGTACTTACCGACAGCCTCACCTGTGAGGCCCGGGAGGCGGGCGCCTTCCTGGCAGCCATCGCCCGGTCCCATCAGGACACCGGCCGGTCCCTGGCCTTCCTGGCGGGAGGCGAGACGGTGGTGCACCTGACAGGCAAAGGCAAGGGCGGCCGGAACCAGGAGCTGGCTCTGGCTGCCGCCGAGGGGATCGCGGGCCTGACCGATACCGCGGTGTTCTCCGTGGGCAGCGACGGCACCGACGGCCCCACCGACGCCGCCGGCGGCTTTGTGGACGGCGGAACGCGGGACGCCCTGGCCGGCCAGGGAATCCGCATTTTCGACGTGCTTCGGCAGAATGACGCCTATACCGCGCTCAACGCCTGCGGCGGGCTCATCGTTACCGGAGCCACCGGTACCAACGTCAACGACGTGGCAGTGCTCCTGATCCGCCGCTGAGCGGCAGGAGCCATCCGCCCCCGATCTCCCTGCGGGACCGGGGGCTTTTTTTCAGTGAGACAGGAGGCGCGGGACATGGACATTAAGCAGATGACCTATATTCTGACCATTGCCCAGGAGGGCGGGATCAGCAAGGCTGCGGCCAAGCTGTTCATCACCCAATCGGCCCTGGATCAGCAGCTGCTCAAGCTGGAGAAGGAGCTGGGCACGCAGCTGTTTTACCGCTCCCGGGGCAGCTTTGCCCTGACTGCGGCGGGGAAGGTGTACGTGGACTACGCTAAGCAGATGGTGGATCTGAAGAACGAGGCATACCGCATCATCCACGACATGGCCGACCGGCAGCGGGGTACCCTCTCCCTGGCCTTTGCGCCTGAGCGGGGCATGGAGATGTTCATGGCGGTCTACCCGATGTTCTACCAGTACTATCCCAAGATCAATGTGATCCCCCGGGAGATCAGTGTCCGCCGCCAGCTGGAGATGCTGCAGAACGACGAGCTGGACCTGGGCTTTGTCTCCGCCCGGGCTCAGGAGCGGCCCGGCCTGACCTGCACCACCCTGCTGAAGGAGGAGTTTGTCCTCATCACCCCCAAGGATCACCCGCTGGCCGCCCTGGCTGCGCCGCCGGGAGAGCCCCTCACGGTGCTGGAAGCGGAGCAGCTGCGGGACCTCACCTTCTGTCTCATTTACCGGCAGTCCACCCAGCGGGAGATCATTGATCCCATCTTCGAACGGGCGGGCTTCAAGCCGGATATCTTCCTGGAGACCGCCAGCAACCGGGCCAATGTCTCCATGGTGGAGAAGGGCCTGAGCTGTTCCATCATGCCCTACTACTACGCCAGGGAACAGAAAAACGTAGCTTGCTTCCGGCTGGCTGACCGGCCCAGCTGGAACGTGTCGGTGTGCTGCCGGCGCAACCGCTACCTCTCCAAGGCGGCACGCCACTTCATTGATCTGGCGGCGGACTATTTCAGCCGGGAGGAGAGCCATCCCATCTGAACCATTGCAAAGGAGCATACTTATGCCTTCCATTTATGAAATTTTCGGTACCGACGCCCATGAGATGACAAAAGCCCTGATGGAGGGTGCCCAGATCATCAAGCAGATTCCTGCCGGGGCTTCGGTGGCCCTCAAGCCCAACCTGGTGGTGGCCGCCTCCCCTGAGAGCGGAGCCACCACCCACGCCGGTGTGCTGTCCGGCGCCATCGAGTACCTGCGGGACCACGGGGTGACCGATATCAGCATCATCGAGGGCTCCTGGGTGGGCGACAACACCGGGCGGGCCTTCCGGGCCGCAGGCTACGACGAGGTGAGCAAGCACTACAATGTGCCCCTCTACGACCTGAAGCACGACCAGACCCGCCGGGTGAAATCCCCCCTCCGGCCCATGGACATCTGCTGCCGCGCCCTGGATGCGGGCTACCTCATCAACCTGCCGGTGCTCAAGGGCCACTGCCAGACGGTGATGACCTGCGCCCTGAAGAACTGTAAGGGCTGCATCCCCGATAAGGAGAAGCGGCGCTTCCATGCTGAGGGGCTGATGGAGCCCATTGCCGCCCTGGCCGCCACCCTCAAGCCCGATCTGACCATTGTGGACAGCATCTGCGGCGACCTGAACTTTGAGGAGGGCGGCAACCCCGTCCCTACTGGGCGGATGCTGCTGGGGAACGACCCGGTGCAGATCGACGCCTACGGCTGCCGCCTGATGGGCCTGGACCTGGACCAGGTGCCCTACATCGGCCTGGCCGAGGGCTGGGGAGCCGGCACCACCCGGATCGAGGCGGGGGATATCATCCAGCTTAACCAGCCCACCGCCGCGGCCAGCTATCCCGCTCCCTCCGGTAAGGTGGCCTCCCTCACCCGGAACGTGCAGGCCAAAAGCGCCTGTTCCGCCTGCTATGCCAGCCTGGTGCGGGCTCTGTACAACAGCCGCCCCTCCCGGGAGCCCATCGCCATCGGCCAGGGCTGGAAGGGTGTGACCTTCGACGGGCTGGGTGTGGGTGCCTGCTGCAACTGCGCCTCCCGCCAGGTGCCCGGCTGCCCGCCCACTGCAGAGACCATTCTGGAGTACTTGAACAGATAAAAAGGACGCGCTGCATGCACAGCAGCGCGTCCTTTTTTATGTGCTCAGAAGCGGTCCAGAGTGGCCTGGTCCATCCGCTCCAGAATGGCGGCAGCCAGCTTGGCGGCGTTCTCCACGTCGCTGTGGGCGGCCAGACCATAGTGGGTGTGGATGTAGCGTACCGGGATGCCGATGACGATGACCGGCACGCCCTGGTTGGACAGGTGGATGGGGGCTCCGTTGGTGGAGCCGCCGGTTCGCACGCTCTCCTGCACCGGGATGCCCAGCTCCTCCGCCAGGTCCAGGGCGTAGCGCTGGAACCGGGGATGGGTGATCATGCGGGCGTCGATGTGGCGCAGCATGGGGCCCTTGTGGATGGCGGTCTGGATCATGTAGGGCTCCACCACCGTGTCATCGGCGGGGCAGCCCTCGAAGACGATGGCCAGGTCGGGCTTGACGGTGTTGGCGGTGACGGTGGCGCCCCGGGTGCCCATCTCCTCCTGTACGGCGAAGGCGCCGGTGACGTCCACATTCAGCTCCTTGTCCTTCACGTTGTCCAGGGTGCGGAGGATGGAGGCGCAGCCCAGACGGCAGTCAAAGGCCTTGCCGATCATCAGGTCGTGCTTCTCCTGGTACTCGAAGGTCACGTCGGGTACCACGGGAGCGGCCATGCGCACATGGAAGTCCCGGATAACCTCCTCCCGGGAGGAGGCGCCGATGTCGATGCTCATATCCTCCACGTTGGGCTGGGCCTTCCGCTCAGCCTCGCTCATGAAGTGAGGGGGCTTGCTGGCGATGACGCCGGGGATGTAATCGCCGTCGGTGGTCTGTACCCACACCCGGTGGGCGGGAATGTTGGAGTTCACCCACCCGCCCAGGGTGGTAAAGCGCAGGGTGCCGTTAGGCTTGATAGCCTGCACCATAAAGCCCACCTCGTCGGTGTGGGCGTCCAGCTGGACCATGGGACGGTTGCCCTTGTTCCCGCTGCGGGAGAGATAGAGGTTGCGCATCTTGTCCTCTCGGAAGGTGCCCAGGTCCTGGCCGTAGCGGCGCACGACGGTGAGCACCTCGTCCTCAAAGCCGGGGGCGCCTTTGGCGTTGGACAGGTCGGCGCACAGCTCTACAGATCGTTTCTTATCCATTCTTGTTCCTACCACCATTCTGACAAGTTAAAACTCAGTGCCGCAGGCCTTGGCGATGTCCACCTTCTTGAACTCCTCGATGAAGTCGGCGATGTAGTCGGCAGTGGTCTGGAGCATCTTCTTGCCCCACTCCTCGGTGGCGGTCTCGGGGTGATCGGGGCCGATCCAGCCGTTGTGGGTGACAGTGGGGGTCAGACGGGGGATGTTGACGGTGACGCCCTTGTACTCAATGGAGGTGAAGCCGGTGGCCTTCAGGGTGTCGGACACGTCGTGGAGCTTCATGGGGCCGGGAACCTCGCTCTGGTCCACCAGGGAGGGGTCGATGCCCAGGATGGCCGCGGTCTCCTCGCCGCCGCCGTGGCCGCCCTTCCAGGCCGGGTCCATATCCCAGGCCATGAGCCACCAGTTCAGCTCGGCCAGGATGCCGCCCTTGCGCTGAATGTCATAGCCCACCCGGTCAATGGCCTTGATGTTGCCGCCGTGGCCGTTGAGGATGACGAAGCGGCGGGCGCCGTGCTGGAACAGGCTGTCACACACCCGGCTGAGGACCTGGTAGAGCAGCTCAGTGCCCAGGTTGATGGTGCCGGGGTAGTCGCACAGGCTCTCAGTGGCGCCGTAGGGGATGGTGGGGCAGATGAGAGCGTCGCTCTTGGCTTCGATCTTGTCGATGAGGAAGTCGGGGATCAGGGTGTCGGTGCCCAGAGGCATGTGGCGGCCGTGGCACTCGATAGAGCCGATGCCGATGAGAACGGTGTCGTGGTCGCGGAAATACTCCTCCGCATGGGGCCAGGTCAGATTGGACAGACGCATGGTATTACCTCCTTGTAATTTAGGAGCGCAGTCCGTTGGGGGGCTGGCTTCAGAGTGGATAGTGACAGGCACACAGGTGACCGGGTGCGATCTCCTTCAGCTCGGGGACCTCAGTACGGCACTTGTCGGTGCAGTAGGGGCAGCGGGGGTGGAACTTGCAGCCCGAGGGGGTGTTGATGGGGCTGGGGGGCTCGCCCTCGATGGCGTAGTCCCGCTGGCGGTTCAGGGGGTCCAGCTTGGGGGCCGCCTTGGTTAGCACCTGGGTGTAGGGGTGGGCGGGGTGCTTGAAGATCTCCTCGGTGGGGCCCACCTCCACATTGCTGCCCAGGTACATGACCATGACCCGGTGGGTGATGTGGCGCACCACCCGCAGGTCGTGGGAGATGAAGAGCACCGTCAGGTCCAGTTCCTGCTGGAGCTTGGACAGCAGATTGATGATCTGGGCCTGGATGGACACGTCCAGGGCGGACACCGGCTCGTCAGCCACGATGAAGGCGGGCTTCAGGGACAGGGCCCGGGCGATGCCGATGCGCTGGCGCTGGCCGCCGGAGAACTCACCGGGGAAGCGCTGGGCGATGTCCATGGACAGGCCGCTCATGGTGAGCAGCTCCTCCACCCGGGCGGGGATCTCCGACGCCGGGACCATGTTGTGGACTTTCAGCATTTCAGCGATGGTGTCATACACCGACATGCGGGGATTGAGGGAGGAATAGGGGTCCTGGAAGATCATCTGCATCTGGGGGCGCAGCTTGCGCAGCTGGGAGCCCTTCATGTGAGAGATATCCTGGCCGTTCAGCTTTACGGTGCCGCTGGTGGGCTCGTACAGGCGGAGGATGGTGCGGGCCAGGGTGGACTTGCCGCAGCCCGACTCGCCCACCAGACCCAGGTTCTCGCCCTTATAGAGCTGGAAGGACACGTCGTTGACGGCCTTCAGATAAGCCTTCTCCTTTTTCTGGACCACGTCGCCGATGGTCCGCTTCAGCGGGAACCACTTGCACAGGTGGTCCACCTCCAGCAGCAGGGGACGGGATTCACTCATGGCTTGCCTCCTCCTTTCCGTCCGCCTGGCCGGGCACCTGGATCAGACCCTGGAAGTTCTGGGTGATCTCCGGCCGGTGGCAGCGGGCAAAGTGGCCCGGCTCCACCTCGGTGATCTCCGGGCGCTCCTTGTGGCAGATGTCACAAGCGAATTTGCACCGGGGTGCGAAGGGGCAGCCCTCGGGCAGGTTGGCCAGGTTGGGGGGAGAGCCCTGGATGGCCTCCAGGGTGGTGCCGGCGGTGTCTTCATTGGGCAGGGAGCCCATCAGGCCGTATGTGTAGGGGTGGCGGGGCTTGCTGAACAGGGTGACGGTGTCGGTCATCTCCACGATCTGGCCGGCGTACATGACCGCCACCCGGTCGCACATCTGGGCGATGACACCCAGGTCGTGGGTGACCAGGATGATGCTCATGCCCAGCTCCTGCTTGAGCTGGTTGAGCAGCTTCATGATCTGGTCCTGAATGGTCACGTCCAGGGCCGTGGTGGGTTCGTCAGCCAGCAGCAGCTTGGGTTTGGCCCCCAGGGCAATGGCGATCATGGCACGCTGGCGCATGCCGCCGGAGAACTGGTGGGGATACTCGTCCAGGCGGGTCTCGGGGGAGGGGATGCCCACCAGCTTGAGCAGCTCGATGGCCCGTTGGCGCTTCTCCTCCTTGGTGAGCTTCTCCCGCTCAAAGGCCTCATACATCTGGGTGCGGATGCGCAGCACCGGATTGAGGGAGGTCATGGGCTCCTGGAAAATGAGGGAGATCTCCTTGCCCCGCACCTTCTGCAGTGCCCGCTGGTTCATCTTGGTGATGTCGGCGCCCTTGTACAGGATCTCACCGCCGGTGACCCGGCCGGGCTGCTTCAGCAGGCCCAGAATGGAGCGCAGGGTCTGGCTCTTGCCGCAGCCAGACTCGCCCACCAGGCCGAAGGTCTCGCCTTCAAATACTTCAAAGGAGACGCCGTCCACAGCGTGGACGGTTTCCTGCTTACTGGGGAAGGCCACATGCAGGTCTTTTACTTCAAGCAGTTTTTCCATGCCGTGATCACCGTCCTTTCGTCCGCAGGAAATCAGTCAGACCGTCGCCCAGCAGGGAGAAGCCCACGCCGCTGACGGCCAGGAACAGGCCGGGGAAGAAAGTCTCCCACCAGGCAAAGGTAATAAAGGTACGTCCCTCATTGAGGATGGAACCCCACTCAGGCGTGGGGGGCTGAACGCCCAGGCCCAGGAAGCTCATGGACGCGCCGGTGAGCATGCACATCACCACGTCGGAGGCAGCGAACACCACTGCCGAGCTGATGACGTTGGGCAGCAGGTGACGGAACAGGATCCGGGCGTCGGAGAAGCCGGCTACCCGGGCGGCCTGAATGAACTCAGAGTCCTTCAGTACCAGCACCTCGCTGCGCACCAGCTTGGCGTAGCTCATCCATCCCACCAGCCACAGGGCGATGAACAGATTGATGAGGCCCTGGCCCAGGATAGCCATAATGGTGATGACCAGGATGGTGAAGGGGAAGGCCATCATGATGTCGGTGATCCGCATCAGCAGGCTGTCCAGCACACCGCCATAGTAGCCCGCCAGCAGGCCGATGAGTCCGCCGATGATGAAGGGAATCACCACGCCCAGTACGCCGATGAGCAGGTCGATGCGGGTGCCCCAGATGACCCGGGAGAAGATGTTCCGGCCGTAGAAGTCGGTGCCGAACCAATGCTCGGCGCTGGGGGGCTGGTTGGAGGCCAGGGTGTTGGTGGCGATGGGGTCATAGGTGGCAATGAGCTGGGGGAACAGAGCCAGGATAATGACCGCCACAACGATGACCACGCCGACGACGAGAGAGGGCTTTGTCAGCCAGGCCGGCATAGAGCGCTTGCGCTCCAGCGGGCTGGCGCCGTGATAACGCTTCATAAACACACCCCTCTCTTACAGATTGACCCGGGGGTCCAGGAAGGAATACAGGATATCGGTGATCAGATTGATGACCAGCACCAGCACCGCGAACAGCAGCACCACGAACTGCACCACCGCATAGTCGCGGCCGAAGATGGCCTCGCTGGCCAGCTTGCCGATGCCGGGGATGGAGAACACCGTCTCGATAATGACCGAGCCGCCCAGCATAGCCGCCATGCGCATACTCAGCAGGGTGACGGTGGAGATCATGGCGTTGCGCATCACGTGGCGGGAGCGCACCTCACCGGCGGAGATGCCCTTGCTGCGGGCGAAGTCCACATAGTCCATACGGGTGATGTCCACCACCGAGTTGCGGGTGTTGCGCAGCAGCAGGGCGGAGGTCATCAGGGACTGGGTGATGGCCGGCAGGATCAGGCAGCGGAACTGCTCAGGCAGGGTGTCCGCCCAGCCGCCGGCGGGCAGCCATTTCAGCTTCAGGGCAAAGACGATCATCAGCAGCAGGCCCACCCAGAAGGAAGGCATGGAGATGGCCACCAGGGAGGTGGTGCGTACCACCTGGTCCCCCAGCTTGTCCTTATGCACGCCGGCAAAGTAGCCCAGGGGCAGGCTGATGACCAGGGAGATGACCGTACTCATCAGGGTCAGGGCCAGCGTCACCGGGAAGCGGGACGCCAGCAGCTCGGACACCGGCATCTGATAAGTAAAGGAGTTGCCGAAGTCCAGGGTAAAGATCTGCTTGAGGAACAGGAAATACTGGGTGAGCAGAGGCTCATTCAGGCCCAGCTTTTCCGTCAGGGCCGCCACCGCCTGCTCGGTAGCCTTTTCGCCCAGGATCAGCCGGGCGGGCTCACCGGGAATGAAGCGGATGATGGAGAACACCAGAATGGTGACCACGAACAGAACGGGGATCATTTGTAGGATCCGTTTCAGAATGTAGTTGAGTCGATTCAAAAGGATACACCTGCCTCTGTCAGTTCATAGGGCCGCAGCTGTGTTTTGGGACAAGAACGGAACGCCTTGGCCACAAGGGACCGGCACGCCCCCCATGGCCAGAACGTCCCGCAAAAAGAACGGGGGGATGGAGCGTGTGCTCCACCCCCCGTGTCTGCTGCCTCACAGTCCGGGAGGATGGCGAGACGGCTGGTTAGTTGGCCTTGGTCCAGTTCATGGCCTGGTACACGTAGAAGGGGTTGACCTCCAGACCCTCCACCTTGGCGGAACGGGCAAAGGCGAAGTCGTTGCGGTACAGGGGGATCACGTTGGCGTTGTCATAGACCCGCTGCTGGATCTCCTGGTACATCTCCACCCGCTTGTCGTGGTCCATCTCGGCCTGGGCCTGCATGTAGAGGGCGTCCAGCTCCTCGTCGTTCAGACCGGTGTAGAAGCACTGAGCCTGGTCATAGTCCACGGTCCAGCCCACCACGCCGGAGGGATCCTGATAGTCGTCAACCCACTGCAGAACGGTGGCCTGATGATTCAGAGAGCTGTACTTGTCGCTGAGGGTGGCGGACTCCAGCAGCTCGATCTCGCAGCTGAAGCCGGCCTGGTCCACCTGAGACTTGATCAGAGTGGCGATCTGCTCATAGAAGGTGGAGCCGGTGCGGATGGACAGCTTGAACTCCACGGGCTCGGTGTAGCCGGCGTCGGCCAGCATCTGCTTGGCGGTGTCGGGATCATAGTCGGTGACCTGCAGATCGCCGTTGAACCACTCGCCCTGAGTCTCGGAGACGATGGCGGCCACGGGAGCGCCGTACTCGCCGGCGATGGCGTTGGCCAGCTCAGCCTTGTTCAGCGCATAGTACAGAGCCTGGCGGACCTTCACATCGTCAAAGGGAGCCTGGGTGGTGTTGACGGTCAGGTAGTAGATCTGAGTGGAGGGGAAGATGTCCAGCGCCAGGCTGTCATCGGCCTCAACGCCCTGAGCCAGGGAGAAGGGGAAGGTGGGGGCCACGTCGATCTGGCCGGACTGGAGCTGCATCATACGGGTGTTGTCGTCAGACACCAGCACGTACTTGATCTCCTTGGTCTTGGGCAGACCCTCGGTGCGGTAGTAGGGGTTGGCCCCCAGGGTCAGGCTGCTGCCCTGAGTCCAGTCCTTCAGCATGTAGGGGCCGGTGCCGATGGGCTTCTTCAGGTACTCCTCGTCGCTCATGCTCTCAGCATAGGACTGGTCGCCCAGCACCATGTTGAAGCAGCCCAGCTCAGCCAGGAAAGCGGCGTTGGGTTCTTTCAGGGTGATGACCACCTGCTCCGCGGTAGCCTCCACAGTGTCGATGGAGTCGGCAATGTAGCGGTAGTTGGAGGTCTCATAGTCGCGGGCGCGGTACAGGGACCAGACCCAGTCGCTGGGCTCCACGTCCTCACCGTTGGAGAACTTCACGCCCTGCACCAGATTGAAGGTGTAGGTCAGGCCGTCCTCGCTGATGGTCCAGTCGGTAGCCAGCTGAGGCTCGATGGTGCCGTCGTCACCGGTGCGGACCAGACCCTCAAAGATCTGCTGGGACACCTGGACCTCAGAGGGGCCCATGCCGGGGGCGTTGGGCTCAATGTACTTGGGCTCCTGAGTGACACCGACCACGATCTGATCGGCATAAGTGGTCTCTCCGGCGGGAGCGGAGCCGGTGGCGTCGGGGGTGCTGGTGTTGCCGGCGTCATCGTTGCCGCCGCCGCAGGCCGCCAGGCCCAGACCCATCACGGCAGCAAGAGACAGCGCAGTCAGTTTCCGTGCGATAGGGTTCATGCAAACTCCTCCTTGTGACTACAGCGTTTACTGTAGTTTGATGAACTAAATTATAGCAAACGCTTTTGTCAATTGCAACACTTTTTCACGACAGAGTGCCAAGCAAATTAAGAAAAAAGTCCCGCTCTTTTTGAAAAGAACGGAACTTTTTGCAGGAATAAATTCATATGGATGTGTTTCGCTCTGCGAAGCAACTGTCAAACTTCTGATGCAAAGCGGCACGATGCGACTTTTCCACCTGGGAGGGAGCATCGTTGGTAAAGGTGTAGAGCATGGCCAGGGTGTCCACCAGGCCGATCATGGAGGTGAAGGAGTTGGTCATCCCCATCAGCTCCACATGGCAGAGCAGGGTGGTCTGGGCGTGAGCTGCCACGGGGGAGGAGGGACGGTCGGTGAGGGCGGCGATGGGCATACCGATGGACGCGCAGTAGCGGGTGACGGCAATGGTGTCGTTGCTGTAAGGTGGGATGGTGATAGGGATGAGCAGGCCGTCCTCAGGCGGCAGGGAGGAGAGCCGCCGGAATATGTCCTGCCTGGCCTGCAGATCCAGCATCCGGCAATCCAGCTCCAGGGAGAGAAGGCGGTGCTCCAGATAGCTGGCGGGGAAGCGGCTGAAGTCATGGGCGGCAATGAAAATACGTCTGGCCCGGCGCAGGGCCTGGGTAAAGGCCAGCAGCAGCTCCACGGAATTGCCGTCCAGGGTGTTCTGAAGCGCCTCCCGCTCGGCCCGGCTGACCCGCTGGCACAGGTTCTGGGCGGTGCCGCTGCCCGCCACCGCCAGCTTGAGCCGTTCCTCCGTGTTGACGCGCACGATCAGGTAGTCCTGCAGGGCTTTTTTCAGGTCGGTGTAGCTGTTCAGCCCCAGTCCCCGGCAGAAGTTCAGCACGGTGACCTCAGTGGTGCCCACCTGTCGGGCAAAGCTCCGCAGAGACAGAAAGCAGCACTGCTCCGGGTGCTGCAGGATGTAGTCGGAGATACGCTGTCTGGGCTGGCTAAAAGAGCTGTAGCCGGCTCTGATCTGCTCCAAAATATCCATAGGTGATCCTTTCTGTCAGACAATAGATGATGGTTCCTGCTCCACCAGCAGGCAGAGCAGGACGGCGGACTGGGTCAGACCGTCGGTGATCTCACCCGAGCGCAGGCGGCGCAGCAGCTCCTCCCGGCTGAGCCATTCCAGAGCGGTGATCCCCTCGTAGCCCAGGCTGGGTACAGGGGCGGCGGTGACCTGGGCCAGGTAGATGGACACCAATGAGCCGCTCAGCCCGGTGTCCGGCCTGGTACTGCCCAGAAAGGTCAGCCGGGCCACCTGCTCCGGCGGGATGCCCAGCTCCTCCCACAGCTCCTTTTTGGCGTTCTCCTCCGGAGAGATCCCCTGACACTGGTAGCCCCGGGGAAACTCGCCGCCGGAGAGGCCCCGTATGCTGTGCCGGTAGACCTGGAGCAGACCGTACCGCGGCCCCTCCTCCGTCTCCAGCAGGGGGATCATGACTGTGCCGCCCACCGACGGGTCGGGGTAGATCACCCGCCCATACAGATAAGGTGTCTCGTCCAGGATCAGGTCGGCTACCGTTTGGTAATAGGGCAGGTTGTCAAACACCAGACCGGCCGGCCGGCCAGTCTCCTCCTCGAATTCCAACAGCTGTCGCCGGTCGGTGCAGATGGGGTAAAGCTCCGAAGGGGAAAAGGCGTCCGGCCGGGCCTCCATCAGGGCAAAGTAACCCTCGATCTGCCGTTCCAGCCGCGGATCGAGATAAACCGGATGCTCACGGGGACCGTCCGGCCCCTGCTCCCGCACCCACAGCCACCGCTTATGCCTGGCCAGGATCTCAGCCATGCCGCCGCCTCCTTTTTCAAAGCTGATTTGTTCTCTATTATGGCGGTTTTTCCGGAAAAGGTCAAGACACAAGGGAAAAGCCGTGCTACAATAGAAAAAACTGGCTGTGGGGGCGAAGAAATGGACGAGCTGGTGTATCTGTTTGAGCTGGACTCGGCCCGGAGTTCGCCGGAGGAGATCCTGCGGGGACAGCGGGCTCTGTTCCGGGAGGTGGCGCTGAAGGGAAACCGGGTGGTACTCACCTTCAATCAGCTGACCGATTCCAGGGTATTTCTCTCCGCGCTGGACGGGGAGAACTATGAGTGGATTGCCGAACTGTTCCGGCTGGGGGCGCTGAAATACTCCCGCTATGCGCCGCCGGGCTACTATGACAGCCTGCCCGAGACAGAGCGGCAGAAGATCCGCAGCCGGCTGGCCGACTGCCGGCGGACCCATGGGGAACTGTTCCGGCACGGGGCGCTGCGGGCTTACGAGCCCCTGCCGGACCGAGCGCCTCAGCGGGTGATCCGCACCGCGTCCCATTACGTACAGGACGCGGTGGAGCGCTGCCTCAATGATACTGGGGAGACCTTCCTGTTTTCCGCCCTGCCCTTTCGCTCCACGGACCGGGAGGTGCTGCGGGCCATCTCCTATGCGCTGCGGTACAGCGATCCCGCCGTGCTGGATACCTGCCCGGCCAGGACGGAGGAGGACCGGGAGCGGCTGGCTTTTACCAAGGCATATGTGCAGCTCCTGCTCCGCCTCAGCCGGGAGCCCCTGGCGGTCAATCCGGAGCGGCCGGACCGCTCCCGGCCCATGACTGCCGTGCTCAGACAGGTGCTGGACGCCTGTGGTGAGGCCCCGCCGGAGCCTGGCTGGCCCCTGTGGGACGGACTGTGCCGGGGATGCGGAGTGCTGGAACGGCTGTGGCCGGAGGTGGCGAGCCAGGGTTCGCCCAACCGGCGCAGCGACTGGTATGCCGCCCTGCGGCGGGATGAGGGCCTACAAGAGGACCGCTGCATGGCAGAGGCTGTGGTGGACCTGTGCTACAACTATACCATGGCCGGGAGCATTTCGGGCCTGGAGGAAAGCGTGGGAGCGGACAGCGGCTTCCCGCCTCGCTTTCTGGAGCGGCTGGTGGACTACTGGGCGGACAGACAGAGCGGCGTGCACCGCTTTCTCCAGCCCGACAGCACCGATACCGGGCGCAGGCCCGCCGGGAAGCTGCCGGACTGGGACACGGCGGTGCGCCTGCTGCGGTGCGTACCGGCCGGGGGAGGCACCTGGCGGCGGCGGGTGCTGCTGGGCCGCCTGCGGCAGGCGGGCAGCGTCCTGCTGTACCTGCTGCTGTTCCTGGCCACCTCTCTGCTCCTGGACAGTATGGAGGGCGGCGTGACTGCCCTGGGGGAGCGGGGACGGGTCAATGGGCTGGCCATGACGCTGGGAAATATTGTGCTGTTCGGTATCGCCGGCTCCCTGTTGTCCTGGCGGCTCAGACTGCCCGATATCCTGGACAGCGTGAAGCAGTTGGGGCACATGGTCCGGGACAGCTTCCGGCTGCTTCGGGCGGGCAGGGAAAACAGGTAAAACAAGGCGCCTTGGGGAAAGACGGCGGCCCCCCTTTTTGCTGTTGCTTTTTCCCTGGGGAGCCGTTATAATTTAAGGTAGTTATGGAAACCAACGTACACAATGGAGGGACGAGTATGAAAGGGAAGCGATTTGCGGCCTGGGTGCTGATGGCCGTTCTCACCATCTCCCTGCTGACGGTATCTGCCGGGGCGGTCACATTTTCCGATATGACCAACCACTGGGCAAAGACCGATGTGGAGTACCTGGCCACCCAGGGCGTGGTCAACGGCACCAGTGACACGACCTTTACTCCCGACCGGGCCATGACCGCCTGCGAGGCGGTGATCTTCTGCTCCCGGGCCACCGGTGTGTCCGCGACGGACAAGGAGAAGATCGCCGGAAAGTGGGCGCCTGTCCTGAAGGATATCATGCTGGAATCCCTGTACTCCTGGGCGGGAGAGGAAATGGCGGTCTGTCTGGAGACCGGCATCATTTCTGAGACCGAGCTGCGCTCCCTCAGCCAGTCCGGCGGCCTGGTAAAGGCCATCAGCCGTGAGACACTGGCCATGTATCTGGTTCGTGCCATGCAGCTGGAGCCGCTGGCCAGGAGTCTGACCAGCTATCCCATGAGCTTTGCCGATGCTTCCTCCATTTCCGCCGCCCTGCAGCCCTATGTCTATGTGCTCAACAGCTATGGCATTGTGGAGGGCGACCAGTATAACAAGTTCCTGCCCGACCGTTCCCTCACCCGGGCGGAGATGGCGGTCATGCTCCGCCGTGCCATGGACTTTATGAAGGAGCGGGGCCTGTATGCCGAACTGCCTGCCTATACCGATTATAAGTGGTCGGGCGGCACCATTGCGGCGGTGACTGCCGGCGGCAGCGGAAGCACCCTGCTTACCCTGAACAACCCGCTGACCGGTACCAGCACCGTTTCCCTGCCTTCCGACGTGAAGATCTATGAGAATAACATGCTCTCCGATTCCTCTGCCCTGCGGGTGGGCCAGTATGCCCGGGTCAACCTGAGCAAGACCGGCGCGGTTCAGTCTGTGCGCCTGGGCGGTACGCTGACCACCATCAGCGGCACGGTGAGCAGTATCACCCAGGACCGGGTGAACCTGACGGCGGACGGTGCCAACCGCAGTCTGGCCATTGACCGCTTTACCTCCGTACAGGTGGGCGGCGTCAACGGCGGGGCGGAGCTCATTGACCTCCAGGCCGGCTACACCACCGCTGTGTGCTATGTGGACACCATGGGCCACCTGGCGGCGGTGAAGCTCTCCGGCGGCAGCCGCAGCGCGGAGGGCATCCTGGTCTCCGTGGAAGAGACCAGCAATGGCCAGAACATCCAGGTCTCCGCCTTCAACGGGGAGACCCAGCGCTATACCCTGCCCCTGGGCGCCGGAGTCACCGTGAACGGCGTGGCGGGCAGCCTGACCACCGCCCATGAGGGCGATTATGTGAGCATGCGGGTGAACAACGACAGCGCCAATCAGCTGGTGAGCATTGCGGTGGATACCGTCACCCAGTATGTCCAGGGCGTGGTGAAGAACTACACCTACGCCAAGGACGTGAACACCATCACCATGGGCAAGGCTGGTTCTGTCTCCTCTGATACCTATAATATTGCCGCCGACGCTGTGGTGCGCTACAACGGCGAGACCATTACCCTGAGAGCTCTGGAAAAGAACAGCTATGCCACTCTGCGCTTCTCCGGCGGACGGGTGGCGGAGATCGACGCCTGGCCCGGCTCTGCCACGACTGAGGGCGTCATTGAGTCTATTTCCTACGGCACTCCCACCGTCCTGTCCGTGCGTACCGCCGCCGGCAGTGTGGTGACCTTTGAGCTGGACCTCACCGACCTGCCCACCGTCTACCGGGATGGCAAGAGCAGCTCCATCGACAAGATCCGCAGCGGCGACTCCATCGTGGTCACTGTGCGCTATAATGAGGTGGTCACCCTGGAGACCACCAGCCAGAGCGCCAACGTCACCGGTACCATCACCCGGGTGGTGCAGGATGCCTCCGGCGTCACCATCGACGTGCAGCTGACCAGCGGCTCCACCGCCTCTTACACTGTGGCTGAGGGCGTATCGGTGACCCAGGACGGCTCCGCCGTTTCCCTGTATTCCCTCAAACCCAACGATAAGGTGGCTATGGTGGTCAGCGGAGACCAGGTTATCTCCATTGAGGTGGACAAGAGCTCCGGCTCCAACACCCAGCTCAACGGCACGGTGCTGCTGCCCAATACCACGGACAAGACCCTGATGATCCAGCTGGACAACGGTACGGTGCTGACCGTGGATGTGTCGGATGCCAACTTTACCAGCACCTCCGGCAGCAGCGTCTATCTGAGCAAGCTGGCCGCAGGTGACGTGGTGCAGGTATACGGCAGCTACTCGGGTGCCAAGTTTGTGGCCACCCTGGTGCTGAAGATCGGTTAAAGAAGCAAAACGGGGCCCGGATCTCCCATCCGGGCCCCTTGACTTTTGGGCGGCGAATGAATAAAATAGGAAGAACCCATGTTGTATTTTATAATAAAGGATTGAGATAGAGTTATGGCACAGGACAAGAAACAGGTGGAACAGATCACCGATATGGAGGTGGACTTCGCCAAGTGGTTCACCGATGTGTGCAAGAAGGCGGAGCTCATTGACTACTCCTCCATCAAGGGCGTGTTCATTTACCGCCCCTACGGCTACGCCATCTGGGAGAACTTTCAGAAGATTCTGGACGAGAAGTTCAAGGAGACCGGGCATGAGAACGTGTACCTGCCCATGCTGATCCCCGAGAGCCTGCTCCAGAAGGAGAAGGACCACGTGGAGGGCTTTGCGCCCGAGTGCGCCTGGGTGACCATGGGCGGCTCCGAGAAGCTGGAGGAGCGCTACTGCATCCGTCCCACTTCCGAGACCCTGTTCTGTGAGCACTATAAGGATATCATCCACTCCCATCGCGACCTGCCCAAGCTGTACAACCAGTGGTGCTCCGTGCTGCGCTGGGAGAAGACCTCCCGCCCCTTCCTGCGCCATCGGGAGTTCCTGTGGCAGGAGGGCCACACCATGCACGCCACCGCCGAGGAGGCTATCGCTGAGACCGAGCGCATGTTCAACATCTACGCCGACTTCTGCGAGAACTACCTGGCCATGCCCGTGGTGAAGGGCCGCAAGACCGACAAGGAGAAGTTCTCCGGTGCTGAGGCCACCTACACCGTGGAGTGCATGATGCACGACAAGAAGGCCCTTCAGGCCGGTACCTCCCACTACTTCGGCGATGGCTTCGCCCGCGCCTTCGACATCACCTTCGCCGGCAAGGACAACCAGCCCCACCACCCCTTCCAGACCTCCTGGGGCGTGTCCACCCGTCTGATCGGCGGCGTCATCATGACCCACGGCGACAACAACGGCCTGGTGCTGCCTCCCCGCATCGCTCCTACCCAGGTTATCATCATTCCCGTTGCCCAGCACAAGGAGGGCGTGCTGGCAGCCAATGAGGCTGTCATGGCCCGCCTGAAGGCCGCCGGCATCCGGGTGAAGATGGATGCCTCCGAGCAGTCCGCCGGTTGGAAGTTCGCCGAGTACGAGATGAAGGGCGTGCCTCTGCGTCTGGAGATGGGCCCCAAGGATATGGAGAAGAACCAGTGTGTGCTGGTCCGCCGGGACAACGGCGAAAAGAGCTTTGTCTCTCTGGACAACATCGAGGAGACCGTCAAGACCATGCTGGACGCGGTGCAGCAGGGCCTGTACGACAAGGCCAAGCGCAACCTGGACGAGAATACCTACGCCTGCTCCACCGTGGAGGAGGTCAAGGAGAAGATGTCCACCCAGGGCGGCTTTGCCAAGACCATGTGGTGCGGCGACGAGGCCTGCGAGCTCAAGATGAAGGAGATCGCCGGCGTGTCCTCCCGCTGCATCCCCCTGGAGCAGGAGCACCTGGGCGACGTGTGCCCCGTCTGCGGCAAGCCCGCCAAGCATATGGTGTACTGGGGCGTGGCTTATTAAAAAGGGAAACAGGACTGCCGGATCGTTTCCGGCAGTCCTGTTTTTGTGAAAAATTCCGGTTGCAATTGAAAAACGATGGGTTTATAATGACAACAACCTGTTATTGTGAGGCGTTATATGATGAATCAACGTAACCTCACAACTGCATCCTACCTGTTCTCCTTTGGCTGGGCTCGATTTATGGGCACCGGCTTTTTTGGCATGGGGAAAATAGGCGGATGAAGGAAATGGGCTGAGCCTTTTTGCAGGCTCTGTGGAACCAATCTATTTGGGGACGCTCATTGATTTCATCAATGAGCGTCCTTTTTATTGCAAGGAGGAGGAAACTTATGGTAGTCGTAATGAAGCCGGGCACCAGCAAGCAGGATATTGACGCCCTGGTCAGCAAACTGAAAGAGCAGAACCTGGAAGTAGGCATCACCAACGGTATTGGATGCACCATCCTGGGCCTGGTGGGCGATACCACCGCCGTGGATATGGACAAAATCTCCATCAACCCCCACGTGGAGCGGGTCATGCGGGTGCAGGAGCCCTACAAGAAGGCCAACCGCAAGTTCCACCCGGAGGACACGGTGGTGAGCGTAGGCAACGCCAAGATCGGCGGCAGGAATTTCTCCGTCATCGCCGGACCCTGCTCGGTGGAGAGCGAGGAACAGATTTGTGCCGTGGCCGCCGACGTGAAGGCCTCCGGTGCGGCTCTGCTCCGGGGCGGCGCCTTTAAGCCCCGCACCTCCCCCTACTCCTTCCAGGGCATGGGCACCGAGGGCCTGGACCTGCTGATGGAGGCACGGGAGAAGACCGGCCTGCCCATCGTCACCGAGATCATGGACCCCCGTATGGCCGACCTGTTCGAGCGGGAGGTGGACGTGGTCCAGGTGGGTGCCCGGAACATGCAGAACTTCGAGCTGCTCAAAGAGGTGGGCAAGATGAGCAAGCCCATCCTGCTCAAGCGGGGCCTGTCCAACACCTATGAGGAATGGATCATGTCCGCTGAGTATATCATGGCCTCCGGCAACGAGAACGTGATCCTCTGCGAGCGGGGCGTGCGTACCTTTGAGACTTACACCCGCAACACCTTGGACGTGTCCGCCATCCCTGCCGTCCGGCAGATGAGCCACCTGCCCATTATCGTGGACCCCTCTCATGCCGCCGGTATGTACTGGATGGTGGAGCCCCTGGCCCTGGCCGCCGTGGCCGCCGGGGCAGACGGCCTCATCATCGAGGTCCACAACGATCCTGCCCACGCCAAGTGTGACGGCCAGCAGTCCCTCACCCCTCAGAAGTTTGACGGCCTGATGCATAAGGTGAGCGCCCTGGTTGACCTGGTGGGCAAGACTTTGATAAAATAAAGCGGAAAACAATCGGTATTGCGAAAGGATGGGGCGGCTATGAAAACCCTCACCGTGGCCCTGCCGGGGCGGAGCTATGATATTCTGATAGAACGCGGTCTGCTGGATCGGGCCGGGGAACACTGTCGGGCGGTGCTGCCCCGCGCGTCCAGGCTGTTTGTGGTGACTGACTCCACCGTGGGCCCATTGTACCTGAAGCGGACTATCCCCTCACTGGAGGCCGCTGGATTTGAGACAGCCATCTGTGAAATCCCTGCCGGCGAGGCGTCCAAATGCGCCGGAGAGCTCAGCCGTCTGTGGGAATGTATGATGGACTTCGGTCTCACCCGCACCGACGCCGTGATCGCCCTGGGCGGCGGCGTGGTGGGGGACCTGGCGGGCTTCGCCGCCGCCACCATCCTCCGGGGCGTGGACTTTGTCCAGATCCCCACCACCCTCCTTTCTCAGGTGGACTCCTCCGTGGGAGGGAAGGTGGCCATCGACCTGGACCACGGCAAGAACCTGGCCGGGGCCTTCTGGCAGCCCAAGCTGGTGCTGATGGACCCGGACACCCTGGACACCCTGCCGGACGCCACCTTTGCCGACGGTATGGCGGAGGTCATCAAATACGGCTGCATTTTTGACAGGACCTTTTTCGATTTCCTGGCCCAGCGGCCCTCCCGGGCTCAGCTGATGGAAGAAATTGAACATATTTTGTATAAATGCTGTGATTTAAAACGAATCGTTGTGGAGGAGGATGAGCGGGACACGGGAAAACGGATGCTTTTGAACTTCGGACACACCCTGGGCCACGCCTACGAGCTGGCGGGGCACTATGAGACCTGGACCCACGGCCAGGCGGTGGCCGCCGGTATGGTGCGTGCCGCCGGACTGGGTGAGAAGCTGGGCGTTACCCCTGCCGGGACGGCAGAGACCATTGCCAGGGTGCTGGCTCCCCTGGGCCTGCCCGCGGAGATCCCCTGCACCATGGAGGAATATGCTGCCGCCGTAGGCCTGGACAAGAAGGGGGCGGGGGCGGATATCTCCCTCATCCTGCTGGAGGAGCTGGGCCGGGCGGTCCCCCACAAAATGCCCAAGCAAGCGCTGCTGGAGGAACTGAAATGAATGTGACGGCCGGCATCATGCCCGCTCAATTTGACCTTACTGTTACGCCTGCCCCGCTGCGGGGGACGGTGACGCCGCCGCCCTCCAAGTCCCAGTCCCACCGGGTGCTGATCGCTGCGGCCCTTGGGACAGAGAAAAGCCGTGTCGGGAACCTGGGCAGCTCGGAGGATATTGACGCCACCCGGCGGTGCATGGCGGCCCTGAAAACGCCGGGGGAAGATCTGCCCGAACTGGACTGCGGGGAGAGCGGCTCCACGCTGCGTTTTCTCATTCCGGTGGCTCTGGCCCTCCGGGGCGGCGGACGGTTCACCGGCCGCGGACGGCTGATGGAGCGGCCCCAGGAGCCCTATTTCGCCATCTTTCGGGAGAAGGGTATTGCCTGGGAGCAGAAGGATGGCGCGCTGACGGTGCAGGGACATCTCACCCCGGGAGACTACACCCTGCCGGGGGACGTGTCCTCCCAGTTTGTCACCGGTCTGCTGTATGCCCTGCCTCTGCTGGACGGGGACAGCCGCATCCTGCTGACCACCCCCCTGGAATCCAGGGGGTATATCGACATGACCCTGGACGCCCTGGAGCAGTTCGGGGTGAAAGCGGAGTACGACGGGGACTGTGTCTTCCGGGTACCTGGCAATCAGAAGTACCAGGCCCGGGGTGTGATCATTGAGGCCGACTGGTCCAATGCCGCCTTCTGGTATGCCGCCTGTTTTATGGGCTGTGAGCTGGATATCCAGGGCCTCAACGCCTTTTCCGCCCAGGGCGATATGCGCATCGTACCTTATTATATGAAGCTGCAGGGGACGGGACCGGTGGATCTGGACGTGAGCCAGTGCCCCGACCTGGTGCCTCCGCTGGCTGCCATGGCGGCCCTGCGGGCAGGGGAAACCACCCGCATTGTCAATGCTGCCCGGCTGCGCATCAAGGAGAGCGACCGGCTGGCTGCGGTGACGGAAGTGCTCAATGCGATGGGGGCCCAGGTGGAGGAGTTTGAGGACCACCTGGTGATTCATGGAAAGGAACGACTGGCGGGTGGCGTCACCGTTTCCGGACACAACGACCACCGCATCGCCATGATGGCCGCCATTGCTGCCATCCGGTGCAACGGCCCGGTGACCATTACCGGCGCCGAGTGCGTGAAGAAGTCCTACCCGGGCTTCTGGGAAGATTACCGCAGTTTGGGAGGAAAACTGACATGCGGCACATGATTTTTGGTGAGTCCCACGGCCCTGCCATCGGCGTGGTGCTGGAGGGCGTGCCTGCCGGCCTGGAACTGGATCTGGAACGGGTCCAGTGGGAACTGGACCGGCGGCGTCCGGGGAAGGACCCAACCGCCACCGCCCGGAAAGAGGCGGACAGGGTGGAGGTGCTCTCCGGCCTCTTTGAGGGCAAGACCACCGGTGCCCCTCTGGCCATGGTGATCTATAATACCGACCAGCATTCCAAGGACTACGAGTCCATCCGCTACACCCCCCGGCCCAGCCACGGGGACTATGCCGGGTTTATCAAGAGCCGGGGTACCCAGGACTACCGGGGCGGCGGCCACTTCTCCGGACGGCTCACCGCGCCGCTGACGGCGGCGGGGGCGGTAGCCAAGCAGGTGCTGGAGCGCAAGGGCGTGTGGGTGGGTGCCCATATCAGCTCCATCTACGGCATCTGCGATTCGCCTCTGGGTGAGCTGGACGAGATGAAGGACGTGGCCAACAAGCCCTTCCCGGTACTGAATGACGCCAAGGGGGAGGAGATGCGCCGGGCCATCCTGGAGGCCAAGGAGCAGCAGGACAGTGTAGGCGGTGCCATCGAGTGCGGAGTGTGGGGCCTGCCCGCCGGGCTGGGTGCCCCTGACTTCGGCTGCAACGTGGAGGGCATTTTTGCCCAGCACCTGTTTGCTGTGCCTGCCGTCAAGGGCGTAGACTTCGGCGCTGGTGCGGCCTTCTCCCTAATGCGGGGCAGCGAGGCCAACGACCCCTTCGCGGTGGAGAACGGCAAGGTGGTCACCACCACCAACCACGCCGGTGGCGTCAACGGCGGCATTACCAACGGCATGCCGGTGGTGTTTGAGGCCACCATCCGGCCCACGCCCTCCATCTCCCTGCCCCAGCAGAGCGTGGATCTGCGCACCGGGGAGGAGACAGAAATCGAGATCCACGGCCGCCACGATCCCTGCATCGTCCCCCGGGCGGTGCCGGTGATCGAGGCCGCCGCCGCCCTGGCCGCCTGCGCGGTGCTGGGTATTTAAAGGAGCGAATGAACATGACCGAACTGGAAGGATACCGGCAGGAGATCGACCGCATCGATGGGGAACTGGTGAAGCTGTTCCTGGAGCGTATGGCGGTCACCGGCAAGGTGGGGGAATACAAGCAGCGAGCGGGCATCCCGGTGCTGGACGCCGGCCGAGAGAAGCAGGTCATTGCCGCCAAGACCGCCCTTACCGATGATCCTGCCCGGAAAGCGGATATCGCCGCTCTGTACGAGTCTATCATGGCCATTTCCCGCCGGCAGCAGCGCCATCTGGTGCGGGAGGGGACGGAGGACGCGGGTTACGCCGCCTGGCTGGCCGACCTGGCCCGTGCCAGAGAGCCAGTGGCCCGCCCCCGGGTGGTGTACCAGGGGGAGCCAGGCTGTTACAGCGAGGAGGCCGCCGCTGGTTTCTTCGGGGATGATGTGGACAGCCGGGGCCTGGCCTGGTTTACCGACGTCTTTGCAGCCCTGGAACGGGGAGAGGCCGACTACGCCGTGGTACCGGTGGAGAATTCCTCCACCGGGTCCATCCGGCAGGTGTACGACCTGATGGCCCAGTGCCGTTATTCCATCGTGGGAGAGTGGCAGGTGAAGGTGGAGCACTGCCTGATGGCGCTGCCGGGTGTGGAACTCTCTGATATCCAGAGCGTCTATTCCCATGAGCAGGGTCTGATGCAGTGTGAAAAGTACCTGGACGCCCACCGGGACTGGAAGCGGGTCCCTACCTTGGACACCGCTGGTTCTGCCAAGCTGGTGGCCGAGACCGGTGATCGCACCGCGGCTGCCATCTGCTCCCGCCGGGCGGCCAGGCTCTACGGCCTGAATATCCTGGCGGAGGGTGTCAACTACAACAGCATGAACCACACCCGGTTTGCCGTGGTGTCCCCCGTGCCTGAGCTGCGCACCGGCCGGGACAAGATCAGCGCCATGTTCCGCCTGCCCCACCAGAGCGGCTCCCTCCACGAGATCCTCACCATCTTCGCCGTCCAG
>CALWXT010000017.1 GCA_944385575.1 uncultured Flavonifractor sp.
TTAAAATAAAGGGTCTTGCGCATGCCTGGCGGCATCTGGTCCACGAAGCAGAAGATGCACTTATTGGCGCAGGAGCGGGCCCGATCCATCAGGTACGTCTCAAAATTCAGACCCAGGTCCTCCCCCTCCTCCTTGCGGAGGCGGACGGTGCGGCTACCTCCGTCCGGCCCGGAAAGGGTGAGCTCCAGCCGGGGATCATAGGCGTAAAACTTATAGTCCAGCACGTCCACGATGGGGTGGCCGTTGATGTGGGTCAGGGTCTCTCCCGGCCGCAGGCCCGCCCGGTCCGCCGGACTGCGGGGGTCCACCGATGCGATTTTCGTCAGACTCATGGGCGTGCGCTCCTTTTTAAACGGGTCATTTTTCTTATTGTACCCGAATTCCGGGCAAAAAGAAAGAGGGGCTTGTCTCCCCTCGTTCTTTTCAGGCTATTTACTTCGCCTCAGCGGTCTCCACCTTGCCGAACTCATGGCCATTGTAGCTCATGCAGCTCTTGCACATCCGGTGGGGCAGACGGAACGCACCGCACTTGGGGCAGGTGGTGACGCCGGGAGTCTCCAGCTTCCACACGGAGCTACGGCGCTTATTCCGGCGCTGCTTGGACACTTTACTCTTAGGGACTGCCATTTATGACACCTCCTTAGGTTCATGCCCTGGCCGGGCAAAACTTACTCATTCTCTTTATCCAACAGCTGCGCAAGTGCAGCCAAACGTGGATCAATCTCTTTCCTGCATCCGCAGGGGCCATCGTTCAGGTTCGCTCCGCAGGTGGGACACAGCCCCTTGCAGTCCTCTGAACAGACGTGCTTGGCATCCATGGACAGCACCAGGGCGGTGGTGAAGATCTCGTCCAGATCGGCTTCGCCGTTCTCCAGCAGCACGATCTCGTCGTTCTCCTCGTCCTCCAGCTCCTCCGCCAGCAGCGTGCTGACCGGCAGGGTCAGTTCCTGGGAAAAGGGCTTCAGGCAGCGGTCGCAGGCCAGCTCCAGCGTGGTCTCCGCCGTTCCCTCCAGCAGCAGGGCGTCGGCCATATTGCGCACCGCACCGCTGACGCGGACGGGATGGGCAAAGGGCTTTTCCCCGTAAAAATCCAGCCCGGACAGGTCCAGCTCAAACTGGAAGGGCAGGGATGCACCGGGGACATGGATGATAGACCTGAGATCAAGTCGCATGATACACCTCACACAATGGCACAGCAGACATTATACTCAAAATTACTGTCATTGTCAAATACTTTTTCACTTTTTCCGTAATTTATGATATAATACCGTCACCATACCGGCCCCACGCCGGTTTTTCAGGAGAATTGCCCATGAAGGAATTTACCATCGGCAAAAATGACGCCGGGCAGCGGCTGGACCGCTGGCTGGCCAAGACCCTGCCTCTGCTCCCCGGCCCCCTGGCCCAGAAGTACATCCGCCTCAAGCGGGTGAAGGTCAACGGCAAGGGCTCCCAGCGGGACGTGCGGCTCCAGGTGGGGGACCTTTTGCAGCTGTACATCAACGACGAGTTTTTTGACCAGCCCCGGGAGGACAACGCCTTTCTGGCGGTGTTCAAGCCCAGGCTGGATATCGTCTACGAGGACGAAAACCTGATGCTGCTCAACAAGCGCCCCGGCCTGCTGTGCCACGCCGACGAGCACGAGAAGGTGAACACCCTCATCACCCACATCCAGGCCTACCTCTATCAAAAGAAGGAGTGGAACCCCAGAGACGAGCACTCCTTCACCCCCGCCCTGTGCAACCGCATCGACCGGAACACCGGGGGGATCGTCATGGCGGCCAAGAACGCCGAGACCCTGCGGATCCTCAACCAGAAGATCCGGGACCGGGAGATCGCCAAATATTACCTGGCCATCATCCACGGGAAGATGACGCCTCCCCAGGGCAAGCTGGAGGGGTTCCTCCTCAAGGATGAGGACAAGGCCCAGGTGAAGGTGTTCCGCAAGCCGGTGCCCGGCGGCAAGAGCGCCGCTACCTTATATCAAACGCTGACGGTCAACCGGGGGCTGTCCCTGGTGGAGTGTGAGCTTCTGACCGGCCGCACCCATCAGATCCGGGCCCAGTTCGCCGCCGCCGGTCACCCTCTGCTGGGGGACGGCAAGTATGGACGGGAGCGGGACAACAAGCAGTACGGACGCTCCTTCCAGGCCCTGTACTCCTACAAGCTGGAGTTCACCTTCCCCACCGACGCGGGTATTCTGGAGTATCTGCGGGGCAGGGTGTTCACCGTGGAAAAGGTGGACTTTGTGGAGGAGTATTTTCCCGAATAGGAAGCGCGCCTGCGCGGCGGGCGCCCCCTTTTCGGCGTCGAAAAGGGGGGAAAAGACGGCAGGGGAGGGATTTCGATTTCCCTCCCCTGCACCCCTCCTTAAAACGACCAATCAGGGGGGCTGCGGGCCTAAAAATCAAGGTGGCTTCGCGTAATTTTCATTTGCCCGTAGGAAATGTGCCACTGGCACATTTCCTACGGGCAAACCTATTGGATGTACCCCCCGGGGCTGGAGGTCGCGCAACCCAAGGGGGAGATTCCAAAGAGGGGGAACCGCAGTTCCCCCTCTTGGCCGTTTTAAGGGGTGGATTATTAAGGCGGGGGAAATCGGAATCCCCCGCCTTAATTGGCCTTTGCCCACTTTCGGCCAGTCGAAAGTGGGCCGCCGGAGGCATCGCCTCCCCCAAAGGGATTCACCGGGCGTCAAACAATTTCTGAACGGGGACGCCCAGGGCGTCGGCGATATCCAGCAACTTGGACAGGCTGGGAACAGAGTGGGCGGTCTCCACCCGCTGGAGATGCTGCTGGGTGATCCCCACCATTTCGGCCAGCTGCTCCTGGGTCAGTCCCTGTTGTTTCCGATAATACATGATGTTCAGTCCGATCTGAACCATGGTTTTATAATGTTTCATGCAGTTCAGCCTTCCCGTTTTTCCTCAGTGTAAACGGGAAGGCTTTTCTTTCTTAGGTACTGCTTTATTCTAATTACAACTTATTATATTGTATTTCGACTTTGTATATGCTATTATAAAATCTGAGGTGATGGATATATACTCCAATGAGTTTGAAAAATGCTTCGCCGACTTTCTGGATCGCCACGAGTATGACGACGCGGAAAACGCCCTGTTCGCCATGGTACGCATCGCCTTTTCCGCCGGCTGGCAGGCCGCCGGCGGCGCTCCGCCCCAGTCCGAGCGCATCTATGAACTGCTCCCCTCCGTCCCCCGTGATCCCCGCCCGTAAAATCCCTGAAAAAAGTACGGTTTTATTATTGACATTTTTCGCAATAGCATATATATTTGTTTCGTCAATAGGGCGTACCCAACCGCCGGTTTGGGTACGCCTTTTACTACCTTTTGAGAAATGGGGGAGGATACATGTCCAAGGAACTGATCCGCCTGTCGGATTGCTTCATGAAATTTGACGACGACGTCATTCTGGACCATATCAACCTTTATATTAACGATAAGGAGTTCCTCACGCTGCTCGGTCCTTCCGGGTGCGGCAAAACCACGACGCTGCGAATTATCGGCGGCTTTCAGAAGCCCACTTCCGGCGATGTGTATTTTGACGGCGTGAGGATTAATGACGTTCCCCCCCATAAGCGGAAGGTCAACACCGTCTTTCAGAAGTACGCCCTGTTCACCCACATGAACATCTTTGAAAATGTGGCCTTCGGCCTGCGGGTGAACAAGGTGCCCGATCCCAAGGACCCCAAGCGGATGATCAAGGTTCCTGAATCCGAGATCAAGGAGCGGGTGGAGGAGGCCCTGGCCCTGGTGAACCTGGCGGGCTACGGCAAGCGCTCAGTCAACTCCCTCTCCGGCGGACAGCAGCAGCGGGTAGCCATCGCCCGGGCCATCGTCAACCGGCCCCAGGTGCTCCTGCTGGACGAGCCGCTGGGCGCTCTGGATCTCAAGCTGCGCAAGGATATGCAGATCGAACTCAAGCGCATCCAGCAGCAGGTGGGCATTACCTTTATTTACGTCACCCACGACCAGGAGGAAGCCCTCACCATGTCCGACACCATCGTGGTGATGAACGAGGGCAAGATCCAGCAGATCGGCACTCCTGAGGACATTTATAACGAGCCCAAGAACGCTTTCGTGGCCGACTTCATCGGCGAGAGCAACATCATCGACGGTATCATGCACGAGGACTACGTGGTGGGCATGTACGGTCGGAAATTCAAGTGCCTGGACAAGGGCTTTGCCCCCAACGAGCCGGTGGACGTGGTCATCCGGCCGGAGGACATCGACATCGTGCCCGAGGCGGAGGGTCAGCTCACCGGCACCGTCACCGAGGTCACCTTCAAGGGCATCCATTACGACATTATCGTGGACTTCAAGGGCTTCAAGTGGCTCATCCAGACCACGGATTACTCCCCTGTGGGGGCAAAGATCGGGGTGAAGATCGACCCCGACGGCTTCCACATCATGAAAAAGAGTCAGTACTCCGGTACCTTCGGCGACTACAGCTCCTACTCCTCCGAGTATGACGAACTCAACGAGGACCGGCTGGAGGACGAGGAGGTCGGCGATGAAGAATAAGTGGCTGGCCGCCCCCTATGTGGTGTGGATGGCCCTGTTCGTGGTGGCGCCCCTGATCCTGGTGGTCATCTTTGCCTTTACCGACAAGGCGGGCGGAATTACCCTGGACAACTTCAGCAACATGGCCACCTATATTCCCGCTTTCCAGCACTCCTTCGTGCTGGCCATCGCCGCCACCGTCATCTGCATCCTCATCGGCTATCCCCTGGCCTACTTCCTGTCCCGGGAGAGCCTGATGGTGCGCAAGGTGGCCATGATGCTCATTATGCTGCCCATGTGGATGAACTTCCTGCTGCGCACCTACGCCTGGATGTCCATTCTGGACGATAACGGCCTGATCAATCAGTTTCTGGCCAACATCGGCTTCTTCAACCTCATCAACAGCATCTTCGGCACCAATCTTCAGTATATCCACATGATCAACACCCAGGGAGCCATCGTGCTGGGCATGGTGTATAACTTCCTGCCCTTCATGGTGCTGCCCATCTTCTCGGTCATCGACAAGATCGACCACCGGGTCATTGAGGCGGCTCAGGATCTGGGCGCCAACGGCACCATGGTGTTCCGCAAGGTGATCTTCCCCCTGTCCCTGCCCGGCGTGCTCTCCGGGGTGACCATGGTGTTCATCCCGTCGGTGTCCACCTTCGCCCTGTCCCGGCTGCTGGGCGGCGGCAAGACGCTGCTGCTGGGCGACCTCATTGAAATGCAGTTTCTGGGCAACGCCTACAATCCCCACCTGGGCTCGGCCATCGCCCTGGTGATGATGGTGATCGTGCTGGTGATGATGGCCATCATGAACCGCTTCGGCGAAGGCGAGGAAGGGGTGGCCGTGCTGTGAAAAAGCATTATATCCCCTCCCGTCTGTTCACCCTGCTGGTGTATATCTTCCTGTACGCCCCCATCGTGCTGCTCATCATCTTCTCCTTCAACGCCACCAAGAGCAACCGGGTATGGGGCGGCTTCTCCACCCAGTGGTATGCGGAGCTGTTCCACAACGCCCGCCTGCTGGGGGCGCTGCGCACCACCATTATTTTGTCGGTGCTGGCCGCCGTCATCGCCACGCTCCTGGGCACCGCCGCCGCCATCGGCTTTTACTCCATGCGCCGCCGGTCCCGCAGCGTCTTCCTGGCGGTGAACAACATCCCCCTGACCAACGCGGACATCATCACCGGCGTGTCCATGATGCTCCTGTTCGTGTTCGCCATCGGGGCCTTCAACAGCAGCTTCCTCAGCGACCTTCTGGGCGTTCGGTGGAAGACCGGCTTCGGCACGCTGCTCATCGCCCACATCACCTTCAACGCGCCCTATGTCATTTTGTCGGTGATGCCCAAGCTGCGGCAGCTGGATCCCAATATCTATGAAGCGGCCCAGGACCTGGGGGCCTCCGGCTTCCTGGCCTTCCGTAAGGTCATCCTGCCCGAGATCATGCCCGGCGTGCTCAACGGCCTCATCATCGCCTTTACCATGTCCATTGACGACTTTGTCATCAGCTACTTTACCAAGGGCTCCGGCGTCACCACCCTGGCGGTGGAGATCTACACCATGGTGAAAAAGCCGGTGACGCCTGAGATCAACGCCCTGTCCACCCTGATGTTCCTGGTGGTGTTCGCCCTGCTGCTCACCGTCAACATCCGTCAGGCCCGGCAGGAGACCGCCTCCGCCCGGCGGAAGGCCAAGCTGAACCCCGGGCGGTAAGGCCGCCCCGTTGTGTGTGGTAACTTGCCCCCAAGGGGCTGGTTATAATTATTTCATTTCCGAAAGGGGATAAAGAAAGAAATTGAAAAAGTCTCTCGCACTCCTGAGCGCAGCTGCTCTCACCCTGGGCGCCCTGTCCGGCTGCGGCGGCACCCAGTCCGGTACCGCTGATGACCCCGGCGCCGCCGACAAGGGCGTGGTCAACGTCTACAACTGGGGCGTCTATATCGACGAGTCCGTGTTGGAGGACTTCACCGCCGAGACCGGCATCAAGGTGGTCTACGACACCTTCGAGAGCAACGAGGCCATGTACGGCGTCCTGAAAAACGAGGGCGCCAGCTATGACGTGGTAATTCCTTCCGACTATATGATCTCCCGTATGATCGAGGAGGATATGCTGGAGCCGCTGAACTTTGACAATATTCCGAATTTCGAGGATGTGGACCCCGCCCTGAAGAATCCGGACTACGACCCGGAGAACCTGTACTCCGTGCCCTACATGTGGGGCCTGCTGGGCGTGATCTACAACACCACCATGGTGGATGAGACCCCCACCAGCTGGGACATCATGTTTGACGAGGACTACGCCGGCCAGATCCTGATGTTCAACAACTCCCGGGACGCCATCGGCATCGCCCTGAAGGAGCTGGGCTACTCCTACAACACCACCGATGAGAACCAGATCAAGGAGGCCATCGACCTGCTCATCGAGCAGAAGCCTCTGGTGCAGTCCTACGTGATGGACGACATCTTTGAGAAGATGCAGAGCGGCTCCGCCGCCATCGGCGCTTACTATTACGGCGACTTCCTGACCATGCAGGAGGTCAACCCCGACCTGGCCTTCTGCCTGCCTGAGGAGGGCACCAACCTCTACGTGGACGCCATGTGCATCCCCAAGAACGCCGAGAACAAGGAGAACGCCGAGGCATTTATCAACTATATGTGCTCCACCCAGGCCGGCCTGAAGAACTGCGAGGAGATCTGGTACTCCACTCCCCTGCTGTCCGTCCGGGAGGAGCTGGACCCCGAGGTTTCCGGCGATCCCTACGCCTACCCCGATGAGTCCATCTTGGCCCAGTGTGAGAGCTTCAAGAACCTGCCTGCCGACACCCTGGCCCTGTACGACTCCGAGTGGACCCGGCTGATGCTGGCCTCCAACTGAACAAATGAAAAAATACGCCGCGGAACTATTCCGCGGCGTATTTTTTTGCTATCCTATGTAACGAAAGATCCACTCAGGAAACCAACAGACAGAGAGGGGGGAGCACACCATGGTCTGGAACGGGGAGGACATTTACCAAAAGCACGCCGAGGGCGTCTACCGCTACCTGTTCGCCCTGTGCCGGGAGGCGGACACAGCGGAGGAACTGACCCAGGAGACCTTTTATCAGGCGCTGAAGAACCTGAATTCCTTCCGTGGCGACTGCGCACCCCAGACCTGGCTGTGCGCCATTGCCAAGCGGCTGTGGTACAAGGAACTCTCCCGCCGGGGCCGGACGGTGCCCATGGAGGAAGACGCGCTGGCTCAGGTACCTGCTGGAAACGACCCCGCCCTGGAAACCGAGCAGAAAGACAGCAAGCTGCTGCTCTATCGGGCCATACAAAAGCTGGACCCGGACACCCGGGAGGTCATCTATCTCCGCCTGGCGGGAGATTTTTCCTTCCGGGAGATCGGCACCATTTTGAACCACACGGAGGTGTGGGCCAGGATGCGGTTCTATCGGGGCAAGGAAAAGCTGAAACTTCTGATGGGAGGGAACGAGAATGGATGAGCACAAGCTGGACTGCTGCGTGGTGCGGGACCTGCTGCCGTCCTATATCGAGGAACTGACGGAGCCTGAGACCGCCGCCCAGGTGAAGGCCCATCTGGAGGGCTGCCCCCCCTGCCGGGAGGTAGAGGCGGCAATGCGGGCCGGGCTTACGGTGGAGCGGGCTCCCAAGCCGTCTCTCAACTTTCTCAAGCGCGTGAAGCGTACCCGGCTGATTGCCGCTCTGCTCACCGTGATTCTGGCCCTGTGGTGCGTCTGGTGGCTGTACGACGTGCAGGCGTTTCACTACCCCAATACCGAGGCGGGGCGGCTGGAAGCGGTGGAGGACTATGTGCCGTCTCCCTCGTCCTCTCGCCTGCATGGCGTGAAGGAGGGCGACCCGCTGCGGGTGCTGGGCTGGGTGGAGGAAGGAAAACACCTCTACGTGGCCTACGCCGCCGACAACGCCGACAACGTCCACGGCATCCTCCGCATGGAGCGGGGGCTTAACGGCAAATACTGGCCGGTTAACACCTCAGAGAATCCCTTTCCTTTTACTGCCGGTGTTATGGGACAACATATGAGCACCTCGGATGACACATGGTCTTTCTTCCTGATAGGAGACAGCTGCCGGGACATCTACTCCGTCAAAGTGACTTACGGTGTGCTGCTGGAGGACGCAGCCCGATTCCGCATGTATGAGCGCACCTACGAGATTGCGGAACCCGACTTTCTGTGGCAGATGGACTATGACCGGCTGGAGGAGGATCTGGGCCTCCCGGCGGGGGCCATAATAAGCCTGGATATAGACGAGGTAGCCCTTTACGACAAGGATGGCCGGGACGTAACGGCAGAGTATGAAGATCCCTCAGTGGTTGACAACTGGGGCAGTGGCAAGAGCACAGCGGAGCGCTTCCTGCTCTATGTCTATATCGCCATCGTCTTCGGCCTGGCGGTGATGTTCGTCCGCTACTTCCTGCGAAAAGATTAAAAAAAGCGGCCCCCGAAAGCAAATGCTTCGGGGGCCGCCTCTGTTCAGTCCTCAAAGAGCATGGTGGCAAAATAGTCCTCCGGGGTCTCCGCCCGGCGGATCAGCCTGGAGGAGCCGTCGGCCTGGAGGAGCACCTCCGCCGAGCGCAGGCGGCCGTTGTAATTATAGCCCATGGAGAATCCGTGGGCGCCGGTATCATGGATCACCAGCAGGTCACCGATCTCCACCTCGGGCAGCATCCGGTCAATGGCGAATTTGTCGTTGTTCTCGCACAGGCCGCCGGTGACGTCGTACTTATGGTCGCAGGGGGCGTCCTCCTTGCCCATGACGGTGATGTGGTGGTAGGCCCCGTACATGGCGGGCCGCATCAGGTTGGCGGCGCAGGCGTCCACTCCCACGTACTCCTTGTAGGTGTGCTTGAAGTGGAGCACCTTTGTCACCAGACAGCCGTTGGGCCCCAGCATGAACCGGCCCAGCTCGGTGCAGATAGATACATCTCCCATGCCCGCAGGCACCAGAATCTCCTCAAACTGCTTGCGCACACCCTCACCGATGACGGCGATGTCGTTGGCCTGCTGGTCAGGCTTGTAGGGGATGCCCACGCCGCCGGACAGGTTGATAAAGCAGATGTGGCACCCGGTCTCCCGCTCCAGCTCCACCGCCAGCTTGAATAGGATGCCCGCCAGGGTGGGATAGTAGTCGTTGGACAGAGTGTTGGAGGCCAGGAAGGCATGAATGCCGAAGCGCTTGGCTCCCATGGCTTTCAGCTTTTTGAAGCCCTCAAAGAGCTGTTCCTTTGTAAAGCCGTACTTGGAATCGCCGGGATTGTCCATCACCTGGAATCCCTCGGCGGACTCCCCCAGGGTAAACAGCCCGCCGGGATTAAACCGGCAGGAGATGGTCTCAGGAATGGTGCCGATGGTGTCCTTCAGGAAGTCGATGTGGGTGAAGTCATCCAGATTGATGGTGGCTCCCAGCTTGGCGGCCAGCTGAAACTCCTCCGCCGGAGTGTCGTTGGAGGAGAACATGATCTCGCTGCCGGTAAAGCCGCACTTGTCGGCCAGCATCAGTTCGGTGAGGGAGGAGCAGTCGGCACCGCACCCCTCCTCCCGGAGGATCTTTAGGATGGCGGGGTTTGGATTGGCTTTTACGGCAAAATATTCCTTGAAGCCCGGATTCCAGGCAAAGGCAGCTTTCAGCTTCCGGGCAGTCTCCCGGATGCCGGTCTCATCGTACAGGTGGAAGGGAGTGGGGAACTGCCGGACGATCTTCTCCAGCTGCCTTCCTGTCACAAAGGGTCGTTTCATGGGTTCACCTTCTTTTTCTTTTGCGTTTTACTATAATAAAGTTTATGCCGTTTGTCAATGCGCGGATCAGCAGGCTCTGCCCAGTTTTTTCCGCCGTTCTTGAGAAATATCTCCAAATTGCGGGTAATTTATACTTTCCTCTTGCCAAGCACGCTTTGATTTGGTATAATGCTTTGAAATTTGAATGCAGGCAGGAGGGACGCACCATGAGTTACATGCTTACGAAGATGCTCAGGGTGCTTCTTTTTTCAGACGGCAATTGTTTTTTCATTTGAAAAAGCAATTGCTTTTTTTCTGCCTGTGGGAAAAGAGAGGAAAGCAATATGAACGACAAGAAAATGCCGGACACTGAGCCTGTCCGGGACGCCCGGGTGCTGGGTGTACCCAAGATGCTGATTCTGGGCCTGCAGCACATGTTCGCCATGTTCGGCGCCACCGTGCTGGTGCCCATCCTGGTGCAGGGCTACGGCCTGCCTCTGTCCATCCAGACCACCCTGTTTTTCGCCGGTATCGGCACCCTGTTCTTCCACATCTGCACCAAGCTGAAGGTACCTGCCTTCCTGGGCTCCTCCTTCGCCTACCTGGGCGGCTTTGAGGCCATGGCCAAGCTGGACGCCGGCAAGTACGCCGGCATGGACCCCGCGGTCAAGCTGCAATACGCCTGCGGCGGTATCGTGGTGGCCGGCCTGCTGTATGTGATTCTGGCCGCTGTCATTAAGCTGGTAGGCGTGAAGAAGGTCATGCGCTTCCTTCCTCCGGTGGTCACCGGCCCCATCATCATCCTCATCGGCCTGAACCTGGCTCCCTCCGCCGTGTCCAACGCCTCCACCTGCTGGTGGCTGGCTATCGTGGCCATGGCCATCATCGTGGTGGCCAACATCTGGGGCAAGGGCATGATCAAGATTATCCCCATCCTGCTGGGTGTGGTGGGCTCCTATGTGGTGGCCCTCGTCGCCAACGCCATGGGCGCCACCGTCCTGGACGCCGCCGGCAATGTGGTGCCCCTCATCGACTTTTCCGGCGTGGCCTCCTCTGCTCCGGTGGGCATCCAGCCTTTCTTCCTGGCCAAGTTTGACCTGACCTCTATCTTCGTCATGGCCCCCATCGCCATCGCCGCCATGATGGAGCACATCGGCGACATGTCCGCTATCTCCGCCACCGTGGGCCGCAACTTCATCGAAGACCCCGGCCTCCACCGCACGCTGGTGGGCGACGGCATCGCCACCTCTCTGGCCGGTCTGTTCGGCGGCCCCGCCAACACCACCTATGGCGAGAACACCGGCGTGCTGGTGCTCTCCCGGGTGTACGACCCCAACGTGGTCCGTCTGGCCGCCCTGTACGCGGTAATCCTGTCCTTCTCCCCCGCCTTCGCCGCCATCGTCAACTCCATCCCCACCGCCATCATCGGCGGCGTCTCCTTCATCCTCTATGGTATGATCTCCGCCATCGGCGTGCGCAACGTGGTGGAAAACCGGGTGGACTTCACCAACTCCCGGAACCTTATCATCGCGGCTGTCATTCTGGTGTGCGGCCTGGGCTTCTCCGGCGGCATTACCTTCGCCATCGGTGAGATCCACGTGACCCTGACCAACCTGGCCATCGCCGCCATCGCCGGCATCGCCCTCAACGCCATCCTGCCCGGCAAGGATTACGAGTTCGGCGCCGACGTCACCGAGGGCCGCTCCGGCGATTTCGGCCGGTATTAAGCCCCTTGTAAAGGCTTGTTGCGGAAGTGACATCTTTTTGCGGTGGCTCCGCACCCGGCTTTTTGGTAAGATAAGGCCAGAAAACCAGGAGGTGCGCTTATGAAACTGCCCGAAAAGATCGTGACCCTGCGCAAAGGGCGGGGGTTGTCCCAGGAGGCCCTGGCAGAACAGCTGGGGATATCCCGGCAGGCCGTCTCCCGCTGGGAGCAGGGCTCCGCCCAGCCCGACGCGGGCAACTTGTTCCAGCTCAGCCGCCTGTTCCAGGTGTCTGCCGACTACCTGCTGGACGACGCCCTGGATCAGCCGCCCCAGCCCGCCGCCTCTCCGGCGGCAGACCCGCTGAAAAAACGCCGGCTGGCCGGAATCCTGCTGGCCGCCGCCGGGCTTCTGGGCAATCTGGTCATTTATATCCTTTCTCGGGCAGTGGAGGTCATGGTACCCATGGTTACCCGTCAGGATGGGATCACGATGTACACCTGGCGGAGCAACCTGACCGGCCACAGCTGGAGGTATTTTATCCAAACCTATGACCTGGAGCTGCTTACCGCCCTGTTCTTTCTCCTGTCTGCGGGGGGCGTGATCCTCTTTCTGGCCTCCTGGCCCCCGGTTCGGGCGAGGGTCTCCCGCTTCTTTGAGCGTTGAATGAAACTGCCGCGGCTTTGGCCGCGGCAGTTTTTTACCCAAACTGATCTTATCGTTTTTTCTAAAACTGGATATTTAAATAGGGTCAGTTCAGTTCTATAATAGCCCCATCAAGAGAAGATCGGAAGTGGTTCCCATGAAGAAGAAACCGTGGATGACTGTGCTGCGGCTGGCCGTGCTGGCTATGATGACCGCCCTGGTATTTGTCAGCAACTACCTGCGGGTCACTATCCCCATCAACATCGGCGGCAACACCTCCTTCACCCTGGCCAATATCATGTGCTGCCTGTCCGGGCTGCTGCTGGGCCCCATCGGCGGACTGGCCTCCGGTCTGGGCTCTATGCTGTTTGATTTTACCGATCCCCGGTTCATCTCGGAGTTCTGGATCACCTTCCTCACCAAGGGGGCCATGGGCCTGGGGACAGGGCTGGTGATGTTGTCCGCTCAGAAGCGCAGTGAGGCCGGCTATGTCCGCTGTCTGCTGGGCGCTATCCTGGGCTGTGTGATCTACTACATCCTCTACTTTACCAAGAGCTACTACTACAACGCCCTGCTGGTGGAGGGGCTCCAGTCCGGTCCGGCGCTGGTCACCCTGGCCGCCAAGGTGCCCGCTTCCCTGTTCAATGGCATCATCGCCATTGCCGCCGCTCCTCCCCTGTGTCTGGCCATCCGGCAGGCTCTGAAGCGTGCCCATCTGTCGCTGGACTGAAATCTTCATATTTCTGTGTTCACTTTCAAGCTGTTTTCCATATAAAAAACGACCTGCTGCATTTCTTTGCAGCAGGTCGTTTTTATTGTTTTATCCTGCATTCAGCACACTGCTATCATTTGTAAGACAGTGATGATTTTTTCCCTATTCTTTCATACCGGGAATTACTACCCACACAATCTCCGTAGCATCTTTGGACAGATTCGTAAGCGAGTGCTTCTTTTCTCCCTCAAAGGTGATCGCGTCCCCCTCTTTTAACAGGTATGTGGACTTTTCCACCTTTACCATCAGCTCACCTTTTATTATGTAGCCAAATTCATATCCGCCCTGAGACGGGTTATTGACTTCCGGGATCTTATCTGTGGACGCACCTGGGGCCACGCAGTTATAAGTCACAGAAAACTTCTTTAAATCACTGTTGGTAAGATATTGCTGAATCCAGCCCTTCGCCGGACTGCCTACGCAAACGCGGTCTTGCGGATGAACCACTGCAGCTGGTTCAGCAGGAGCGTATCCCTGAAAAAAATTCCTAATGTCAGTATTGAGAGCAGTGGAGATCGCTAGCAGAGTATTGATAGATGGGTTCGCCTTGTCGTGCTCAATCTGGCTAATCAGGCTAACGGTAACGCCCGCGGCGCTGGCCAGGTTTTTCATGCTGATGCCCTTTTCAAGCCTGATTCTATTTATATTGCTTCCAATGCTCATATTGTTTCTAATACACCCCCCGGAGCCTTCTGTGATCCACATAAGGCTCCTTTTAGTTACTAGAAATTTTTATTATTTTACCACATATATCCTGAAACCGCAAGTATTATGAAAATATAATTTAACTATTTTAATATATTCTTTCCATTTTTTCTTATACCTTTTCAAATGCCCAATATTTTTGTGTTAAATTGACAAATTTAAAAAATTATATCTGCTTCTTATTGACATTTTTCGACTTCTGTATTAAATTGTACTTAACACAGGTCGGTTTTATTTAACTCTCATATCCCTGTGTGAATTTCAGAACTGAGGAGGAAACGACAATGAAAAAGGCACTAGCTATACTCCTGGCTCTTGCACTGGCACTTGGTCTGGCGGCCTGCGGCAGTTCAGACGACGGCACCGCGTCACCCGCTCCCGGCGGCTCAGAAAAACGCACAGAAGTCCTTACACTGAAGTTGGGCTCCCTGGGCAGCGGCCGGGAAGATGATTGTCAGTATTATCCTATTACTAAGTTTATTGAAATTGTAGAGGAAAAAACCGACGGAATGATCCAGATTGAATATTACCCCAACGGCCAGTTGGGCGGCGAACCCGAAATGCTGGATCAGGTTCTCTCCGATTCTCTGGACATCGGCGTACTATCTGCCAATGTACTTGCCACAGTTTGGCCGGAACTGTATGCATATAATTTGCCCTTCGCTTTCGAAGATCTGGAGCAGCTTTGGGATATCTGCGGTTATGAGTCCAGCGACTTCTATACTGCAATGCGCAGCGCGGTAGATGATTCGGGCCTGGCCCATTTCCTCTCCAGCTTTTCCGCAGAATTCCGCGGCTGCCAAAATACCAAACGGCCCATCCGAAGCCCGAAGGATTTTGAAGGTCTGACTTTCCGCGTTATGGCCGGCGAAATTTTCACCGACATTTTCCAGAGTTTGGGTGCCTCCACTGCTACCGTAACCTTTGCCGAGCTGTACACAGGCCTCCAGCAGGGCATTGTGGATGGTGAAGACGTAGGGTTGTCCATGTTCTATGACCAGAAGTTCTATGAGGTGGAGCACTATGCCACCCAGTTCAATATCACCGCCACCATCAATGCGCTGGTCCTTTCCAACAATGCTTATAACCAGCTCACAGCAGAGGAGCTCGCCATCTTTGAGGAGGCAGCCAAAGAGGCAGAAAAGGCCAGCTATGACCATGTGAGTCAAGCTGTAGACCATTATGTGGAGGTCTGCCGCGAGGCGGGCGTGGACGTTATTACACACGACCAGTTGACCGAGGAAGAAATTCAGGCCTGCGTGGACGCCGTTATGCCCATGTGGGAAAAGTATGCAGAGATTATCGGCGAGGATGCCTATAACTCCCTGATGACTCTAACCGGCCGCGCCTAGCGGATGGAGCTTCACCCTCCGGTCTTGGGGCTCGGGAAACCACCCCAAGACCGGGTCTGTGTTCCGCTCAATGAATAAGAAAGGACGCGTATCGTATGGAAAAGACTTATACCAGACGTCTTTGCGAGTGGTTGACCGCTCTGGAGTATGAGGCTATCCCTCAGGATGTGGTGGAACAGGGTAAACGGATGACCCTTCACTGTATCGGCGCTTCTATCGCCGCTGCGCCGATCGCGCAGACACAGAAAACCATCGATATGATGACCGAGAAGGGCGGCGTAGAGGAGGCCACCATTTGGGGAAGCAAAGGAAAAAAGGTTCCTGCCAGTGAAGCCGCCTTTGCCAATGGTGCGATCGCAGACATTATGGATTGGGAAGACTGCACTTGGACCGGTCATGCCGCCGCAGGTGATGTACCGGCCGCAATGGCAGTCAGCCAAAAGCTTCATCTCTCCGGCAAGGACTATCTGCTTGCCCTGATTACCGCTCAGGAAGGCTATCAGCGAATCGCCATGTACGCCCAGCCCACAAAAAGTTATCTCTCTACAGGGCGTGGTTGGGGCCTGGTCAGCTGGCAGATTTATGCCGCCTGCATTGCCGCAGCCAAGGCCATGAAGCTGGATGCAGACAAGATGGAACAAACTATGGGCGCCGCCCTGTACCAGGTCATCGTTCCTTGCAACAAGCACTCCGAAGGTTCCGGAAAGTCCGATGTTTACCATTACTCCCATGGCTGGTGCGCCCGCAATGGCGTGGTGGCCGCAGAGGTAGCACAGCTGGGCTTTGACAACCTCTATGGGGCTTTTGATGGACAGAACGGTCTGTGGCACAAGGTCTCCGACCAGGCAGATTTCCAGTGGCTGATCAAGGATTTGGGGCAGACCTGGTACCTCAATGAAACCTATCTGAAGCACTGGCCCGCCAACATGTGGGTACAAACTCCCCTGGAGGCCCTGGATCTGCTGATGAAGGAGCACCCCTTTACCGCTGATGATGTGGTCGAAATCTACAGCGAACCTAAAATGGAGATGATTTGCGGGGACTACTTTGCTTCCACCAAGAGCCCCCTGGACGCCCAGTTCAGCATCCCCTACTGTCTTAGCGCCTACATCCTGGACCCTGAGCATCGAATGGGGGCACACTGGTTCTCCCCTGAGATGCGGAACAGCGCTGAGATTGCCGAGCTAAGTAAGCGCTACACCTTCGGCGGCGGCCCGGTCATCCCCTTTGACAACTTTGACATCTTCAAAACAGGCTCCTTCCCGGAGATCACCCTGCGCATCACCTTGAAGGACGGCACCGTTCTCTCCAAGACCATGCGCTACCCCAAGGGGCATCCCCGCAACAATTTTACCAATCAAGAGGAATATGAGCATTTCCGCATGATCTGCGCCCCCTACATGCCCACCGCCCGGATTGATGCAATCATCTCCCTCGTGGACAAGCTGGAGGAGCTGGACGACATCAACAAGCTGGCGGAACTGTTCGTGGTGGATTGAGCCCGGAATACGGGACGGAAGGAGTGCACAGTATGAAAACCAATTCTGAGATCATTTCCGAATATATCGCCGGTCTCACCTATGAGGACATTCCTCAGGATGTGGTGGAGCAGACCAAGCGGGTACTGCTCCACACCATTGCGGCCAGTATCGCAGCCTATCCCCTTCCCATCACCGAAAAGGTTATCCGGTACACCCAGAGCAAGGGGGGCGCCGCCGAGGCCACCATCTGGTGTTCTGACGGCCGGAAGGTACCCGCAGAGGAGGCCGCCTTTGCCAACGGCACCATTGCCGACGGAATGGACTGGGAGGATTGCACCTGGACAGGCCACCCCTCCGCCATCGGCATACCCGCCTGCGTAGCCGTGGCTGAGAAGTATGGAAAGTCCGGAAAAGATCTGCTTCTCAGTATTGTCGCCGGATATGAAAGCTCCCAGCGCATTGCAATGGCCGCCCAGCCCTCCCCTGAATATGTGGCAGACGGCAGAGAGTGGGGTCTGGTGAGCTGGCAGCTCTTTTGCGCCTCTATCGGAGCCGCCAAGCTGATGGGCATGAACGCCAAGCAGATCGAGCAGGTTTTGGGTGCTTCCCTGTATCAGGCCACAGTACCCATCAACAAACACGGCGACGGCACCGCCAAGTCGGATATCTACCACTATCAGCACGGCTTTACCGCCCGCAACGGCATCTATGCCGCAGAAGTGACCCGGCGGGGCTTTGACAACTGCTGGGGCGCATTGGACGGGCCCGACGGCTACTGGCACATGGTATCCGATCAGCAGGACGAGAGCTGGTACGGCAAAGACCTGGGCTCCCTGTGGATGATTCGGGATTCCTGCTATCTGAAGCACCGCCCGGCCAATATGTGGGTGCAGATTCCCCTGGAGGCCCTGGCCGATTTGCTTAAGGAGCACCCCTTTACCATGGAGCAGGTGGAAAAGATCCGGGTAACCCCCAACATGCCCTTTATTATGAGCCCCTATCAGGATACCACAAAGGGTTTCCTGGATGCCCAGTTCAGCATTCCCTACTGCCTCACCGCCCTGATGATGCATCCGGAGCATCGGCTGGACGCCAGTTCCTTCTCCGACGAGATGCGCAACAACGAAGCGCTCATCCAGTTCTGCGGCAAGTACGAGGGTTACGGCAAGACTGCCACCTTCTTTGACAACTTCGCCATCTTTAAGACCGGCTCCTTCCCTGTGTTCACCATTGACGTGACCTTGAAGGACGGTACCGAACTGCACAAGAGCTGCCAGTTCCCCAAGGGGCATCCCAAGAACAACTATACTCTGGAAGAGGAGTATGAGCACTACCGCAAGGCTACCGCCCCCTACCTGCCCGCCAGCCAGATCGAAGCTATGATTGAGCTGGTGGACAAGCTGGAACAGGCCCCCGACATCAGCCGGCTGGCCGCGCTGACCACCATCAAGAACATCTGAGGCTGAAAGGAGAACGGTATGAAGGCGCTGAAAAGCATCTTACAGAAAATCTCGGCGGCATATTGCTGGGTTGAGCTCAATTTCATTGCCGCCTTCACCATGATTGTGGGCGTCCTGATCATCTACGATGTGGTGGTGCGCAACCTGGGCATTCAGGGCTTTCAGTGGATGGAGGAACTGGGCCGGGCCACGCTGGTCATTACCACCATCATCGGCTGCAGCCATGCCGCCCGTGAAAACGGCCACATGGTCATGGATACCCTCTATCAGATTCTGCCCCCCAGAGTGGCCTATGCACTGAAAGGAGTGGCCTACCTCATCAGTGGCGTGCTCTATGGTTACATTGGTTACTATGCAGTCGATTGGTGCATGAAGCTATACAAAATGAAAAAATCCATGGAGAGCGTTAACTTCCCCGCCTACGTCATGTGGATCTTTGTGTGTATCGGAATGCTCACCATGGGCCTGCGCTACTTCATCGAGTCCGGAAAGTGCGCCCGCAACGCAGTGACCGGAAAACAGGAGTTCACCGAAGTGAATACCAAAGAGAATTAGGAGGCATGTGCGCTATGGTATTGGCAATTGTCGTATTCTTCGTCCTCCTGATCATCGGTGTCCCCGTGGCCCACGTGGTATTGGGTGCGGCAGCCGCGGGTATCCTGGCCGGAGGCACAGCCGGCACCCTGCTGGCACAGCAGACAGTGCTCGGCATGAACAGCTACGTCATCCTCTGCGTCCCCTTCTTCATCATTTCCGGCGATCTGGCCGCCAAAGGCCAGACCTCCCAGAAGCTGGTCAACGCCATCAATGCCCTGATGGGCCACCTGCCCGGCGGATTGGGTATTGCGACGATCTTCTCCTGCGCCTTGTTCGGAGCTATCACCGGCTCCTCCATCGCCTGCGTAGTGGCTATTGGTGCGCTGATGCTGCCCAAGCTGCTGGAGGCAGGTTATCCTAAACCCCTCGTCCTGGGCATCATCACCACCGCAGGTACTTTGGGCGTTATGATCCCGCCCTCTGTCCCCATGCTCCAAATCTCTGTAGCTATGGGTGTTTCTGTAGCGCAGGGTTTTCTCTCCGGCGTGATTCCCGGCATCCTGTGCGCGGTACTGATGAGCGTCTATGTATTTCTGCGGGCCAAAAAGCTCAATCTGCCCCGGGCAGAGAAGAAGACGATCCGTGAAATTCTCCACACCCTGGCGGACAGTTTCTGGGCTCTGATGTTCCCCGTCATCATTTTGGGCAGCATCTATGGCGGAATTGCTACCCCCACGGAAGCGGCCGTCATCTCCGTGTTCTATGTGCTCTTTGTGGAACTGGTTATCTACCGCACAATCCCCATCGGGCAAATTTGGAACATTATCAAGGGCTCTACGGTGAGCGCTGCTGCCCTTACCCTCACCATCGCCACCGCCCAGGTATTTGTGTGGTTTATGACCACCGAGAACATGCCCGCCATCATCTATGAGGCTCTGGTAGGCAACGTGGGCAGCAAGTATATGATGCTCTTCCTGCTGTGCCTGTTGTTCCTAATCGTCGGATGCTTCACCAATGTGGCCACCGTGGTCATCATCCTGGGCCCCATTATGCTGCCGGTGCTCCAGTACTTCGGCATCGATCTGCTGCAGTTCGGCGTGATTTCGGTACTCATGTCTCAGATCGGATTTGTCTCTCCTCCCTTCGGTCTGTGTCTGTTCGTCTCCATGAAAGTGGCAAAGGCATCCATGCTGGAGGTTATCAAAGGTTCCTGGCCCTTCCTGGTCTGTCTGGCCATTGGAACCCTTCTCGTCATTTTCGTCCCGCAGCTGGCTACCTGGATGCCCGGACTGATGGGCGGATAAGCCCCCTCCCAAACGGCGGCCGGCCAATGCCGGCCGCCGTTTTTTCAGAAAGGAGTGACAGACGTGCCTCAAAATCCCCCCCGCAGCAGACTGTTCACCCCCGCCTATTGCGCCATGATTGCCCTGGGCCTGTTCAATTGCCTGTTCGGGCAGTCTTCCATGGCCACCATTCCCATTTTGATGGACAGCCGTGGCGTATCCGAATCCATTGCCGCCATCATCAACATTCTCTTTCCCCTGTCCTGCCTGTTTTTCCGCCGCTACGCGGTCAAAATCGGCACCATGGTCTCCACCAGACAGAGTATTTGCTTCTGCTTTGTGGTTCTGGCAGCCAGCAACATCGGCCTGGATCTGATGCAGGGGATGCTCTGGATTGTACTCATCCGCATCTCCCAGGGACTTTCCATCTGCTATATCGCCGGTGTAATTGCCTCTCTGGTGGCGGAGACCGTACCTCCTGACCGTTTTACCGAAGGCATGGGCTATTTCAGCATCGGTATACCGGTAATGTCCTTCTTCGGCCCCGCACTCTGCCGGATTTTGCTGGCAAACCTGGGTTACTCCAAAATGTTGCGGGGAATCTCCGCTATGATGATACTCCCCATCCTCATCTCCCTGTTTATCCGGCTCCCACGGCTTCGCCCCATGCCGCCCGCTCCCTCCGGGCATAGGGAGCCCTTTTTGGAAAAGCGTTCCATACCCCCTTCCACACTGTTGATGGGCTCGGCCATGGCTGCCACCTGCACCGTATCCTTCCTCCCTCTCTACGCACAGAACTATGGGCTGCAGCACACACTGTTTTACTATATGGCCGCTGGCATCGGCGTTCTGGGTATCCGGCTTTTTTCCACCGTGCTTCACAAGAGCATTCCAGAAGAACGCGCCTTCCCCCTGGCTACCCTTATCCTGGTAGCTGTACTCATCACACTGCCCTTGACCGATTCCATCCCGCTGTATCTATTTATGGGGCTGTTCTATGGCATAGCCATCGGCATCATACAGCCCTACTTTATCGCCCTGGCTTTGAATGCCGCTGACCCCTCCCACAAGAGCATTGCCACCGTCACCTATTACATGTTCAACGATGTGGGCACCACCGCAGGCGGTATGCTGTGGGGATATATCGCCCAATATCTCAGCTATTACACCGTATTTCTGGTCGCGGCTGCCATCAATCTGCTGACATTGTTGGGCTGGGTCCTTCTTCTGAAGCGGCGGCCGGAATCCCCGGTTCCCGTAACTCACCCCTGATACCAACGAAAGGAGTATACAGTATGCAACGCATTACCATATTTGGCGGCGGCGCCACCGGCCATGTCCTCGCGGCAGAGCTGGGCCTGCGCGGATTTGACGTCTGCCTGTGCGAGGAACCCCAATTCCAGGCCAGTCTGGCGGACGCGGAACAGCACATGGCCATCCGCATCAGCGGCCCCGCCATCCATGGGACAGGCAGGCTGGGACTGGTCACCACAGATTTGGCCGCAGCTATGGACTGGTCTGACCGAGTTATCGTCTGTACCATTTCCAACCGGGATGAATCGGTAGCTCGAGCCCTGGCTCCTCATCTGAAGCCAGGCCACTGCATTCTGCTCTCTGCCGGAAATTTTGGTTCCTTCCTCTACCGGCGGGTGTTCGACCAGTTGGGCATCCAGGACGTTGTGGTGGGAGAGACCTGCGGCAACCTCTATCCCGCCCGGATCGTAGGCGAGGCCTCTACCGTAGTAGGGGGTATCCGCTCCCCAAAGCCTGCCGCCGCCTGGCCCAACGCGGACACTGACCGGCTTCTGGACGCCTTCCAGTCTTTCTACCCTCTGACAAAGGCTCCAAATATCCTTTTCTGTGCCCTGGATGTAGGCAATATGATGAGCCACATCTGCCCCGTCATTCTCAACGCAGGCGCCATCGAAAAGGCCGGCGGGCATTACTGGCTGTTCCGGCAGGGCATAACCCCGGCTGTTCTAACAGTGGAGGATGCCCTGTGGGCAGAAAAAAAGCGGGTTATGGATGCCCTGGGCTATCCCACCTCCCCTTCTCTCTCCGGCTTTTTTGCCCCCCTGCTGGACGACAATGACCACAGCATGGACTGGTTTAAAAATCTGGAAGGTCCCAACAGTCTATGGGGCCGTCACATCACGGAGGACACTCCTACCCTGGACTGTCTGCTGCTCTCTGTGGCGCAGGCAATGGGGGTGGAAACACCTCTATTCCAGTCTTTCGTGTGTATCGCCTCCGCCATGCACAAAACCGACTACTATGCCCAGGGCCGCACTTTGGAAAACCTGGGGCTCGGGCACCTCAAAGGCCAGGCTCTCATCGACTATTTCGCCTGACACGTTAAATCTCCATAAAAAAAGACTTGAAACCGCAGTTTCAAGTCTTTTTATATTCTCCTTTACAGCTGGGCTGCCTTATCCTTCAGGAACTGCCGGAGCCACGCGGCAGTGGCCTTATGCTCCAGTGCGAAATCAATGGTGGCTTCCAGGAAGCCGCAGATATTGCCGGTGTCATACCGCCGGCCCTCGAAGTCCACCGCCACCATACGATTCTTCTTGCACAGCTCCCGCAGACCGTCGGTGAGCTGGATCTCCCCGCCATAGCCGGGCTTCACATTCTCCAGGATATCGAAGATATCAGGTGTGAGCACGTAGCGGCCCAGAATGGCGTAGTTGGAGAGCATCTGCTGGGGGGTGGGCTTCTCGTTCATATCGGACACGTCAAAAATCCGGTCCTCCAGGGGAGACACCTTGACAGAGGAGTAGCGGGAGATGGCCTCGGTGGACACCTTCTGCACACCTACAGCAGAAGCGCCGTACTTCTCCGCAGCCTCCACCAGCTGCAGAGTCACCGGCTTCTGGGCACGCATGATGTCGTCGCCCAGCAGCACCGCAAAGGGCTCGTCCCCCACAAAGCGCTTGGCACGGTAGATGGCATGGCCCAGACCCTTAGTCTCCTTCTGGCGAACATAGAAGATGTTGGCCAGATCGGCGGCCCGGCGCACCTCCACCAGTTCCCGCTCTTTGCCGGACTGGAGCAGGCGGGTCTCCAGCTCAGGGTAATAGTCAAAGTAGTCATCCATGGCGGACTTGGCCCGGTTGGTGACAATGAGGATATCCTCGATACCGGCGGCTACCGCCTCCTCGATGATATACTGCACCACCGGCTTATCCACCATGGGGAGCATCTCCTTGGGCACGGTCTTGGTGGCAGGCAGCATGCGGGTGCCCAGACCCGCGGCAGGAATGACAGCCTTGCGGACTTTCATAGCATATCCTCCTTATCTTTTTCCGGGCAAACCGCTCAGAATTGTGCCAAGCGGCGCTCCGGGATCATAGTACGGAAGTAGCGGACCCTGGACATGGCCTTCAGCAGCACAGTGCCCAGAACATAGCAGGCCAAAGCCTCCCCCACCACAAAGGTCCACAGATTCAGCATGTAGGACGCCCAGAACACATCGTTCAGGGCACCCGCCTGCGCCCAGGCCCACATGGGGGGCAGCAGCAGGGCATTCATCACAATGGGGGGCAGGCCGGCCAGATACCACCGGGGCATTTTCGTGCTCAGGAAGGCGGCAATAGCGGTGGCCAGGGTGCCCACGATCATATCAATGGGACCATAGGGGGAGAGAATGTTGGTCAGCAGACAGCCTAGTGCCAGGCCGGGGGCAGTAGCAGGAAAGAGGAAGGGTAGGACTGTAAGTGCCTCTCCCAGCCGGACCTGCACCGGTCCGAAGGTGAGCTGAAAGATATTGCCAAAGTAGCACAGGACGAAATAAATCGCCGCTACCATGGCCGCCAGGATCAGGTCTTTCGTGGAAAACTTGCGCATGATACTTGATTCCTCCATTTTGGTATTTAGAGAACCGCGGGCGGCCTTTGCGCCGAAGCCGCGGAACGAACACGGCTTTGCCGTGCTTGGACCGGGTGTGGAGACCAGTCGGAGGTATTGTACCATGTTTTGACCGGGAAGTAAAGCGGCCCCGGCGGATGGAATCCGCCGGGGCCGCTTTCCGTTCCATTCAGAGGGTCAGGCTCCGGGCCAACGGCCTGTTATTTGTAGCGCGCCAGAGGAACACCTTGGTCACGGCCCCCTCCTGCTCCAACGTCAGGGGGACCGTGTTCACACCGGCACTCAGTTCTGGCATCGCCGTGCTGACACACAGCAGCCGCCCCTCCCCGTCATAGGCCGCCACCCGCAGGGCAGCAGCAGGCGTGTTGGACCCGCAGTAGAGCCGGACCTGTTTCCCGTCATAGCTCAGCAGCAGGCAGGTACCCGTCTTCCACTGGAAGTAGGGCAGCCCGCCATTTTCCGCCTTGTCCCAAGCCCAGCACTGCTCAAAGTCCCACTTGGTGGTATCCTGATACCATCCTCCGGTATGCAGCTTGGTCTGCGAGACATCGCTGGCTCCCTTTTTGCTCAGCATGCCCTCTCCACGAGTGACGATCGTATTCTGGTAGTAGTTCGTACCAGAGCTGGCACTCACATCGGTGCCCAGAACGCTGGCCTTGAAGGGGCCGCTGCTGCCCATACCGCCCGGCGTCGAATCCATATAGGCGCTGACCTCTAGACTCAGAACCACACACCGCTCAACATACAGGTACCGGCCGTTCTGCTCCACCTTGCCCACGATTCCGCCGGCGTAATCTGTACCGTAGGCCCGGGCCACCACTGTACCGGCGCTGTAACAGTCTTCTATACTAAGCGTGTAAGCGCTGCTGTCCACCATGGCAAACTGTCCCACGATGCCGCCGCACACCATCTCATAATAGGGTCCGCTGTCAGACTGGCCGCTGCCCACATCCCCCAGGTTATAGCACTCGGAGACAGGCGAATAGCTGACCCCCGCGATACCACCCAAATAGGCGGACCGCCCGCAATAGGACCAGGGCTCCAGCCAGATATCGGCGGTGTTATAGCACTGGCGCAGGGTCACGTTGACATTCAGGTGGCCCACGATGCCACCCACATAGAGTTCACTGGGGAAACAGGAGGCGAGCAGCTCGCCGGAATTGAAGCACCGCTCTACCACATAGTCATTGCTGGCAGCAGACTGGGGGATTTTTCCCGCAATACCGCCCATGCTCATCGTCTTTTTTGACGTGGAGCCGATCGTCCCGGAAACGGCGGCCAGATTGAAACAGTCGCTGGCGTCGGCGGCCAGCTCGCCCGCCAGACCACCCAGCCAGAGATTGCTGCCGTAGTCCAGGTCGGCGGTGATCTCACCGGTCACGTAGCAGTTGCACAGCTCCGCGCGGCAGGAGGTTGTATAGGTATTCTCAAACTGTCCTACAATGCCGCCCACATAGTAGTCGTCATAGCCGCCAGTCACCGAAATAGACACCTGCTCCAGCCCCAGGTTCTTCACCTGGCCCCGCTCGTTGATCCAGCCAAACAGGCCCACACGGGTATTCTCTCCTCTGTATGTCAGATGAGAAATCACATGCCCCTGACCGTCAAAAATGCCGGAGAAGGGGCTCTCCCCGCCGATGGGCGTCCAGTTTTCATAGCCGGACAGGTCCAGGTCGGCAGTAAGCACATAGGACCCGTCCAGGGGATAGCTGGGATCAACACCGATAGCCACCAGCTGTGCCGCTGTAGAAATCGGGATGGCGTTCTCGTCCGCCACTCCGATCTCTCCCTGGAAGGCACCGTTGGAGCCCATGCCCGGCCAGTCTTTTTCAAACAGAGCCGTAATCGTAACATCCTCCGCCGGCATGTCAAACGTGACGACAGGGGATCCAGGGTCGGCAAGGACCACCCCGTCCGCCTCCCACCCGGTGAAGAGATATCCCTCCCAGGGCTGGGCGGTGAGGGTGATGCGGCTTCCCGGCGCATAGCCGCCGGAGGGTGTACCCTGGATGCCGCCCTGGGACGTGTCCACCTGCCGGGTCAGGAAATAGTCCTGCCCAGAAGGGGTATACAGAGATAGCGGCGTGCCGTCTTCCCGAAGCACTGGCCGCTCCAGATCAAATTCACCCTCCTCAAGCTCTGGCCGGCCCATCTGGCCGTAAAAATTTCTGCCCCGACTGTAAACCACTCCATCCTGCCGCAGGGCAATGGTCGTAACACCCCGCTGGGCAAGGGAAATCACATGGTCAATGGGCAGCTGCGTGGGAGTGAGCGCCTCATCGGAGGACGTGCCCGGCGGCTGCAGCAGACTGTCCTGTCCCCACAGCCACAGGGTCCCGTCCTCGTGGAGGGCCACCGTGCTGCCCGAGACGGCGGAGACTTGGACCGGCGGACTGGTGTGATAACCGGCCTTCTTGTAGGGTGCGGAGAGGGGGCCCTCGCTGGTCGTCCCCTCGCCTGTCTGGCCGTACCGGTTATCGCCCCAAATATAGATTCCCGGGTCCTGGCCGCCGGAAACAGCAAAGACGTTCTTTTCGCTGACCTCCAGACTGACGATGCGGTCGCTTCCCGGGAATACGATCTCTCTGGGTATTCTGTCATCGTACTTCTCGTCCGTCAGCTGCCAGTTATAATAAGGACCCGCTCCCCAGCCATACAGTCTGCTGGGGTCCTCCGGCGTGCCCGAGCCGCAGAGGAAAATGAATCCGTTTCCGTTGATAGACTGGCCTTTCACAGCAGTCACATGACAATCGTCCAGCTCGTACACATGATAAATCTCGCTGTTATCAAAGGTAGCATCCTGATATCTGCGTGCAAGAATCCCCCAGCCATAGACGCTCCCGTCTCCCATGACGATCACGGAGGCCTGGTTGGAAAACGCAACATCCACCACACCGGATTGGTTGGGCAGCGGGACCTGCTGGGGCGTGGACACTCCGGTGTTGGGGGGAAAACTGTGATATCCTAAACCAAGCTCGCCCGCATTGTTCTCTCCCCAGGCCCAAAGGGTCCCATCTGCCTTCAGCGCCATCATACTGCTGCGCCCCACATAGATCTTGACCACGTCAGTCAAGCCGGGCACAGGTGCGGCATACCCACGGTCCGTCGTGGTGCCATCCCCCAGCTGCCCGCTGTCGTTTTCCCCCCAAGTCCAGACCGTGCCGTGTTCATCCAGAGCCGCGCAGAATTCCCAGCCTGCCGCCACCACAGGCTCTGCTACAACCGGCTCTGCTGCCCATGCTCCAGCCGGCAGCAGAGTCAAAAGTAGTACGCAGGTAAGGAGCCAGGAAACCACCCGTTTCATCGCTGTCACCTCTCAGGTATTTTGTTTCTTTTATTGTATCATCCCGGCATTTCCCTCACAATAAGCAAACAGCATAGTATTTTCCCATAGCATGCAAAAAACAGACGGATCGCCGAAATCCGCGATCCGTCTGCTCCAATTGATTCACAGTGTAAAGGGCTGCTCCACCAGCGCGCCGCCGCAGTAGCGGGCGGCGATATGCCGGTCATCCCCGTCGTAGAGGAATTGCTCCAGCCGCTCCACCGGCGTGCGCTCCAGCAGGTCGTCCAGCCGGTCAGGCATGACCACCAGGGCATCGAAGTCGAATCCCGGCTCAAAGCAGCCCACCTGCCCGAAGAAGGCGCCGCTGGCCCGGGTGGCCAGGTGGAAGCTCTCCGTCACCTTCAGGTGCCGCTCCTCCGGGTGGTTCAGCCAGTTCAGCTTGGACAGGGCAGCGGCTGCGGCCACGCTGCGGTTCATGGCGGCGGTGTGGCCCCCGGCTACATCGCTGGCCACACAGCAGCGCAGGCCCTCCTCCAGGTCCCGGCGCAGGGGCATCACACCGCTGGACACGTTGCTGTTGGAGAAGGGGCAGTGAGCCAGCAGCACCCCTTTCTCCCGCAGAATTTCCTTCTCCCCGTCGGAGAGGTAGATGCCGTGGGCCATGATGGTCTTGTCCTGCCGCAGCAGGCCGAAGGCCTCATACACCTGGGTGTAGGTGGGGATATCCGGGTGAAGCTCCTTTACCCACTGGACCTCGCTGGGATTCTCCGACAGATGGGACTGAACCGGCACATCATATTTCTCCCCCAGCTGTCCCAGGCCGTCCATCAGCTTGGCGGTGGTGGAGGGTACAAACCGGGGGGTGAGGATGAGGCCCACATGCTTCAGCTCCTCCCGGCTGCGGCAGATCAGCTCCTCCGTGTCCGCCAGGGACTGCTCTGTCTCCTCCCGCAGATTGTCGGGGGCATTGCGGTCCATGTTCACCTTGCCCACCAGGCCGCGGAGCCCGGCCTGCTCGGTGAGCTCCATCAGGCGCCAGGCGGCGTCCTTATGAATGGTGGCAAAGGCGGAAAACCGCAGGGTACCCGTTGCCCACAGCCGGTTCAAAAACCGCTTCCACACCTGTTCCGCAAATTCTATGTCCCGATAGCGGGCCTCCAGCGGGAAAGTGTATGTCTCCAACCACTCCAGCAGGCGCACATCATAGCCGATGCCGCGGTTAGGGAACTGGGGGGCGTGAATGTGCATGTCGTTGAAGCCCGGGATGATGATGGCCTCGCCCCAGTCGGTCACCGACTGCCCGGCGTACTCCGGTGGCAGCTGGTCGTACAGCCCTATGATCTTCTCCCCTTCGGTCACCAGCCAGGCGTGCTCCCGCACTTCCAGCTGGTCCAGGGCCGGGGCCCAAATGAAATTACCCTTGAGAATCATGCCTGTCCTCCTCTGTTTCCGCGGAGAATGGCCCGGGCCTGCTCTAGCAGGTCCTCGCTCACCTCCTGGATAAGCATCACCTGCTTCACCTCAGGCACTGCCTGACAAACTTCCTCCTGAATGAGCTGTTCCGTAGTAATGGTGGCGGAAGGGCAGCCGGAGCACTGGCCCAGCAGCCGCACCCGCAGGATGCCGTCCTCCAGGCCCACTACCCGCACCTCGCCGCCATGGCCATGGAGATAAGGGCGCACCCGCTCGTCCAGCACCTGCTCGATCTGTTCCATCATGGTCGTGTTCTTCCTTTCCAGACGACGTCTCCGCCGTCCCGTTCCTTTCTTCTATCCTAACATGCCCGGCCTCCCGGGTCAATGGAAAAGGCGGAGGGGATATTCCCCTCCGCCTGTATGCTCCATACTCAGTCCACCAGCTCTACGGTATAGCCCAGCTCCCGCAGACCGGACACGATCCCGCCCGGGTCTGCCCCATGGAACGCCTCGTTCCATGGGGACCCCGTTTCTTTTCACCCCCGGGGCGAAGTCAATCCGCCCCGGAGCAAGGATTTGCCCTTCGGGCAAATCCCTTGTACGGCGCAAGCGCCGCCCCGCCTTTGGCGGGGATATGGCGGACCCGGAATAGCCCGGTTCAGTCCACCAGCTCTACGGTATAGCCCAGCTCCCGCAGACCGGACACGATCCCGCCCGGGTCCACCATGTGGCCCGCGCCTACCGCCAGGAAGAAGGTGTTTTCCCCCTCGGTCTCCAGGTAGGAGGCGGCCGCCTTGATCATACCGGGGTCACGCTCGGTAAACAGCTTGGAGTTGAGTTCGTCATCGCTGGTAATGACGGATGCCTTGTCGTACACCTCGGCAAACGCCTCCGGGTCACGAGTTTTCCAAGCGGCGAACATGCTGGACATAATCTTCTCTTGCTCCTGGGCCGCCTGCTCCATCTCCGGGTCCACCTTGCCGCCCTGGGCCATCTCCAGCAGAGCCAGGGAAGCGTCCAGATAGGTCTCCTGATACTCCGGGGACAGGCCGTCAAAGATACCTCCCTGGAAGGCGTAAGTCTCCACCGCGTCGATGGTCTTGCCGGCGTTCACCGCACGGGCATTCACATACAGGTCGATGGCCATGGCGTTGGCGCTGGTGGTGTCGTCAGCCATGCTCAGGGTGCTGAAGGTGGAAGCCAGTGCCCAGGGCTTATAGGCATCCAGGCCGTTGGGGCCCATACCCAGGGCCTCAGACTGGGCCTGCACACGCTGATACAGCTCAGGGCTGATATGATCGGCCAGAGTGGTGCCGTCATTGTAGGTCTGGAGAGCCTGGAACTCCGCCAGACCGGCCTGGTCGTTGAAGTCCAGCTCAAAGCCCACGGTCTGGGAGGCGTCGATGGCGTCCCGCAGGGACTTGTGGAGAGGATAGACATTGTCCCGGTCCAGGTGGATGGTACCCAGCAGATAGAGGGTGTTCTTCCCGTTGGTGGCCTTCCACAGCAGGCCCTTGGAGCCGGCGTCGTTGGCGTCGTATACTGCCAGAATCAGCCGGTCGGCCATGACCATGGCCTCCTGATAGGTACAAGTGCGTTCCAGCGCCAGATCTCCCGTCTGATCCCCCTGGACCACACCCAAGCCGGCGAGGAAGGCCGCGGCCCCTTCTTCCACACCGGGCAGCTCATAGGCCGCCGCCTGCTGGTACAGCGCATTCATCACGCCGCCTCTGGTGCCGTCCACCACCAGGCCCACGGTGTCCGCCGTCCGCTGGGGCAGTTCCAGCAGCGCCAGCTTGTCGGCCACGATCTTGCTCATGTTCTCCAGCTGCTCCATGGTCACCGGGCTCTGGATGTAAGTTGTATAGGAATCGTCCACCAGCCCTAAGGCATAGCTGTCGGCCAGGGTGCTCACCGCCCAGGCATCAGGCAGCTGAGGCTGAGCGCTCTCCTCCGCCGCCAGGGCGGGGACGGTCAGCAGGGCCACAGCCAGCACACCGGCCAGGGCTTTTTTGATTACACTGCGTTTTTTCATGGGAACTCACTCCTTATTGTTATGGTTCAAATGCAGGCTCGCAATAAACTGCTTGGCCGTCCGGGGGGTTCTGCCCGGGTGGCGCATCTCCCAGCGAATGGCACCGGTACGCAGTTCCTGTCTGTCCATCTCCACTCCATGCAGGGCGGCCATCCGCTCCACCATATCCAGAAACTCTCCCTGGTTCAGAGCCAGATAAGGGATGCGCAGACCGAAGCGCTCAGCCAGGGAAGTCTTTTCCTGGATGGTCTCGCTGGCATCTACCTCATCCCCCGCCCGGTCGGAGAAGGTCTGCCGCACCAGGTGGCGGCGGTTGGAGGTGGCATAGATGGCCACATTGGCCGGCCGCTTTTCCAGACCGCCCTCCAGGATGGTCTTCATCACGGAATAGGTCTTGTCGTCCTGGTCAAAAGCCAGATCGTCAATAAACAGGATGAACTTCAGCTGCCGCCCGCTCAGGGTGCGGATCAGCCGGGGCATGTCCGCCAGCCCCTCCTTCTGCACCTCGATGAGGCGCAGCCGCTCAAAACCCGGCAGGGAGAGCAGGCTCTTAACGGTGGCAGACTTGCCAGTGCCGCTATCGCCGTAGAGCAGCACATTGTTTACCGCCCGCCCTTCCAGCATGGCCCGGGTGTTGGCGATGACCTGATCCCGCTGCAGCTCGTAGCCCAGCATCTCGTCAGGCTCGGGGCAGTCGGGGTCTTCTACGGGGAACAACTCCCCGTCCTCCCACAAAAACGCCCGGCAGCGGGCAAACAGGCCGGAGCCGTGGACCCGGTAGAATTCCGTCAAGGATTCCACGGTGAAAGGGCACTCCCCCGTCCATCCGGGCAGCTCCGCCTCCGGCTCTAGCTTTGCCAGCTCCGCTCCCCAGCCGGTCTGAGCCAGGGTGCGGAACAGCTCCAGCTCCCGACAGGCGGCCTTCTCCAGCTCCGGGTCCCGGTCACCCCGCTCCATCAGGCGGGCGTACGGGAAATCCTCGTCCCGCAGCCGGTCGAACAGCCAGTCCCCCAGGCTCCTGTATCCGTCCTGCCGCAGCAGGTAAAACAATTGCGCATAGGCGCCGGCGGCTTGTTGGCCGTTCCCCGTACCCAGGCTGTCCAGCAGCAGGTCCAGCTGGCGCATTTCGGGCGTATCCAGAATGGGCCGGTAAGCAGCCGTGCGTCTCAGCGCCCGGCCCATAGCCTCAATCGTCATGATATTGCCTCCTTCGCAGATGGCATTATTGTAATGCGCCTGCAATCCCCGTGTCAATCCCGCCCCTTGACTTTTCTGCCTGCCTTTCGTATTCTTAAGGTAAAAGAAAGGAAGGATCATGATGCTGCTTCAGAAACAGCGGGAGCTGGTGGTGGAATACGGCAAAAAGCTGGTGACTACCGGACTTACCGACGGCACCTTCGGCAATCTCAGCGTCTTTGACCGGGAGAGCGGACTAATGGCCATCAGCCCCTCCGGCATGGACTATTTCCTCACCACGCCGGAGGACGTGGTGGTAACCGATCTGGAGGGGAACGTGGTTGACGGCAGCCGGAAGCCCTCCAGCGAGCTGGATCTCCACCGGCTGTTCTATCAGCGCCGTCCTGACGTGAACGGCGTGGTCCATACCCACTCCACCTTTGCCACCGTTCTGGCCTGCCTGGGCTGGGCCATCGAGCCGGTCCACTACCTGGTGGCCTATTCCGGCACGTCGGTTCCCTGCATCCCCTACTACCCCTTCGGCTCCTTGGAGCTGGCGGAGGCGGCCTGGGACGCTATGAAAGAGGAGTACAACGCCTGCCTGCTGGGCAACCACGGCCTGCTGGCGGTGGGAGGCAGTCTGTCCTTCGCCTTTGACGCCGCCCAGCAGCTGGAATTTCTGTCCAAGGTCTACTACCACACCCGGCTGGCCGGAGGCGGCGTCATGCTTACCGACGCCCAGATCCAGGCGGTACTGGGCAAATTTCAGTCCTACCGGCAGGCGTAAGCTCTACTGCAAAAAGAAAGCCCGGCGCACATGCGCCGGGCTTTTTTTGTGTTGCTGTTACATAACATCCTTGCGGATCTTGTGGGCGATCTCCAGGGTCTTGGCGCTGACGTTGTCGGTGAAGTAGCTCTCGTAGGCTTCGATGGGAGGCTTCTTGCCGATAAACATGCAGATGACGGCAGCCACCAGGGACAGGCCGCAGGAGACGATGAAGGCAGGCAGGCCAAAGGGCGCACCGACCAGCATGCAGTAGGCATAGGCGATCAGGCCCACAATCATGGAGGCAAAGGCCGCCAGATTATTCATCCGCTTCACATACAGACCCAGCCAGATGGAGGCGAAGAACATGGAGCCGAAGGCGCCGTACACGTAGGTGAAGCCGTCCGCCAGCAGGGAGAACTGTCCGATGGCGCAGATCACGGCGATGACGCCCAGGGACAGGATGGTGATGCGCAGCTGCTTGGTGGTCTTGGCGTCCTCCTCCTCAGAGGCCTGGCCGCCCTTGAGTACACGCTTGATGTCGTAGATCAGGGAGGTGGAGCAGTGCAGCAGCATGGAGTTGGCGGTGGACACGGCGGCGGCGCAGATGGCGGTGAGGGCCAGAGCACCCAGAACGGGGTTGATGTGATCCATAATCAGGCGGGGGAACATGTAGTCGCTGGTAATGCCCTCAGGCAGGCTGGGCATCAGGAGCTTGCCGCCCATACCGATGACGATCAGGGGAACGAACACGGCTACCAGGATCACCATGACCAGGAACATCTGCAGAGCAGCGGTCTTGGCGTTGCGGGGAGCCATGAAACGGGCCACCCAGTGGGGTGCCACGGTGGAGCCGAAGCAGTTGGACAGGAAGTAGGAGATGCACACGCTGGCGCCCAGGGTGCCCCAGTTGGTGCCCAGGATGCCGGCCACCAGGGGCTCGCCACCCTCGGTAACAGGAGCGGTGGTGGTGCCGAAGTTTTCGAAGATGGCGCCGATGCCGCCAGTCTCACTGAGTACGGCCACCATGGCGGCAATCACGCCCACCAGGATCAGAGCAGCGTTCAGGGTATCGGTGGCAGCCACGGATTCAAAGCCGCCCATGCAGGTGAAGATCAGCAGGATCATAAAGAACAGGCAGGCGATGGTGTAGGGCACCCCAGTGAGGGTGGAAAACACGATGCCGAAGCCCTGGATCTGGATGTAGGAGAACACGAAGTAGCCCACCAGCTCGATCACAGCGGAGAAAATCTGGATGGGGCTCTTCTCAGTATAGGGGTCATAGCGCATGTGCATAAACTCGGGGAAGGTGCGGCTGGGGACTGCGGGGCGGCGGATCTTGTACGCCACCAGGGGCATCAGGCCGGTGGCCAGGAACCAGCCGGCCACCCAGCCGAACACGGCGCATACGCCGCGGGAATAAATATTACCGGGCACACCCATGACGGACGCCACAGACAGCCAGGTGGCCATGGACGTACCAACGCCCAGCAGCAGGCCCATCTTGTTGCCGCC
>CALWXT010000018.1 GCA_944385575.1 uncultured Flavonifractor sp.
TTGGGGTTCCAGCGGCGGGTCTGGTGACCGAAGTGGACGCCCGCCTCGAGAAGCTGCTTCATAGATACGACTGCCATAGGTAAATTTCCTCCTTTATTTGTTGATTCCTCCATCCGATTCATCCGGAGCCGGCCAACTCCTGTTTCCAGCAGCACCTGGCCCTCCGTCCACGGATGTGCGTAATCACATGCCCTGGTATAATACCACAGTCTTTCCCATTTTGCAAGGATTTTTTCGTTTTCTATACAAAAATATCCCCGCCCTCCGCGGGGATATTTTTGTTCAGTCTTTCAGGTAGTTCTGCCACCACAAAACGGATTCCGCCCAGGCGGCAGCGTTTTCCTCCGTTTGGGGGCGGGGTGTCAGGCCCACCTCCCCGGTCAGGTAGCGGCCCAGCCAGGCGGAAAAGATGGCCGCGCCGTCCTGGTTCAGATGGCTGCCATCATAGAGGTGCATGGTAGGCGTCAGCCCGATCTCCTCAAAACTGTCTGTCCAGTTATACACCAGCACGCCGTCGTCCAGTGCCAGGATATCCGCTGTATTACGGTCGTACTGCTCTCTGGTGCAGCGGGTATAGCTGGGATTAAAGGTAATGATGGGCTGGGCATCGTGTGCCCGGCAGAGCGACAGGATCTTGTCCAGCCACGCCAGATTGGCGGCGTAGTCTTCCTCCGACACCGTCCGGCCGCCCTCAACTACGCTCTCCCCTACACCGTCCAGCACCTGGTCGATAGGGGTATACCCCTTATAATAATCCCGCTCGGCCGGGCGGACGGCTTTTTTCAGGTCGTTCCAGCCCAATTCCCGCCAGCGGCTGTGGTAGAGCGACAGGTCAAAGAGCAGGCCGCTGCGCAGCTCCGGCTCAGACGCGGTAAAGATCGCCCCCAGCTTATTGACGGAAAAGGGCATCTGGCTGACATTCTGCTGGGTATAGTTCTGGTATTGTTTGAAATACAGGGATGTTCCCTCCAGTACCACCGCGGAGGGCGACTGAGTACGGAAAATCTCCTTCAGATACCAATATGTAATGGAAAGAGGCTGCTCGCCTCCTGCCATGACATAGCCCGTCAGCCCGGAGGCATCATAGATCAGGGAAGGGTTGAAGTCGCAGTAGGCAAAGGAACTGCCCAGGCAGATCACATCCAGGCTGTCCTCCGGCTCCCCGCGGAAAGCCCGCCAGGTGGCACCATAGGTGGTCTGGGCGGGACGGAACACATCGGAAATAAAATTCACCATCCATCCGGTGAGCAGGAGCAGTACCAGCGCCAGCAGCAGCTCTTTTCGTTTTTTTCTCATAGCTGCCTCCCCCTAAAAGCTGAACCCATACAGGAAGTCCTGGGGGTCGTAGCCCGCTCCGTAGCTGCCGAAAACAAGGCAGCCAAACAGCAGCACCCACAGCACACACCAACGGACGGGCCGGGGCAGTTCCAGATAATCGGCCGTCAGATCCCGCTTCCTGCTCAACAGATCCACCAGCAGCAGAAGCAGCAGGCCGCCCGCCGCGATCAGCAGCTCCCAGCGATCCAGCCCCATGCTCAGCCCCACCCAGGCGGGCCCACGGCACATACCGGAAAGCACCGCCCAGGCGTTGGACATCGAACTGGCCTTGAAAAACACCCAGGTCACCGCTATCAAAAGAAAGGTAATCACCGTCTGAACACCACGGCGCAGCGCGCCGTCCGGCTGAAGCCCTGTTCGGGCCCAGCATCTGTCCCGCAGCGGGGCGGTCATCTGCCCGACCACCTGATACAGGCCGTTGAGCAGCCCCCATACCACGAAGGTCAGCGCCGAACCGTGCCACAGACCGCTGAGCGTAAAGACGATCAGGATGTTCAGATACTTCCGGGCCGTCCCACGCCGGGAGCCACCCAGTGGGATGTAAAGGTAGTCCCGGAACCAGGAGGTCAGGGACATATGCCACCGCCGCCAGAATTCCGCCACGGAACGGGCGAAATAAGGCATCCGGAAGTTTTCACGCAGGGTGAAGCCCATACTGTCCGCCACACCTAAGGCCATATGGGTGTAGGCGGAAAAGTCACAATAGATCTGGAACGCGAATGCCACCGCCGCGCCGATCAGCTGGACAGAACCATAGGACTCCGGCGCGCCGAATACCGTGTTGACCAGCACCGCCAGCCGGTCGGCCAGCACAACCTTTAAAAAGGCGCCCCACAAAAACCGGATCAGTCCACGGCGGAAGCGGTCGTAGTCAAAGGGATTGGGCCGGAGGAACTGGGGAACCAACTCGTCCGCCCGCCCGATAGGGCCGGAAACCACCTGAGGAAAAAACGACAAAAACAGCGCGTGGATCAGGAAGCTCCGCTGGGCCCGCACCTTACCCCGCCACACGTCCAGGACATAGCCCATGGCCTGAAAGAGATAGAACGAGAGGCCAACCGGCAACACCAGCGTCAGCGCGGGGGCTTGCCAGGCGATCCCCAGTCCATTCAGCGCCTGGGCCGCCAGCGACAGGGCAAAATTGACATATTTAAAGAGAAACAGCAGAATGATCGCGCCCACCAGAAACAGGGCCAGCATTCCTTTGCTGCGGCGGCGCTCAAGCGCCAGCCCGGCCCCGTAAGAGGTCAGGATCACAAACAGCAGCAGGCTCAGGTAGACCGGCTGGGCACACAGGTAGAAAAACCAGCTGGCCAGCAGCAGCCATCCGTTTTTCAGCCGCCGGGGCAGCAGGAAATAGAGCAGGGCTGTTACGGGGAAAAAGCACAGGAATGGAAGCGACAGAAAATTCAAGCGTCCATTCCCCCTCTCCGATGCCGGAATTTCATCATCAGCTGTTCTGCATCTGGGCGCTCATGGCCTGGTCGAAGTGCTCGTTGATCTGCTTGGTGAACTCCAGCGCGGCGTTGTAGCCCATTTTCTTGTGGCGGTTGTTCATGGCAGCCACCTCAATGATGACGGCCAGATTCCGTCCCGGCTTCACCGGCACGGTGAGGGAGGGCACCTGCACATCCAGAATGGTGGTATACAGGTTTTCCAGACCCAGGCGGTCGTACATGGCCCCATCTTTCCACTGCTCCAGGTTGATGACCATGTCAATCTCCGCTTCTTCCTTGACGGCGCTCATACCGAACAGGCGGCGCACGTCGATGACACCAATGCCCCGCAGCTCGATATAGTGGCGGATCAGCTCGGGGGCGGTGCCCACCAGACCGCCGGTAACGGTCTGCTTGATCTCCACTGCATCGTCGGCAATGAGGCGGTGGCCGCGCTTGACCAGCTCGATAGCCGTCTCGCTCTTGCCCACGCCAGACTCGCCCAGCAGCAGCACGCCTTCGCCATACACCTCCACCAGCACGCCGTGGCGGGTAATACGGGGGGCCAGATAGGATTTCAGCGAGGCGATGATGGTACTCATCAGCACGCTGGTGGTGTCCTGGCTGCGGAGCACCGTCCGGTCATATTTCTCCGCCATCTCCATGCACTCAGGGAAGGGGTCAATACCCCGGGAAATGATGAGGGCGGGGATGTCCTGGCTGAGCAACTGCTCAAAGCTCTCCCGCCGCTGGTCCGACGTCAGGCCCTCCAGATAGGTGGCCTCAACCCGGCCGATGACCTGGAGCCGCTTGGGATCAAAATAGTCAAAAAAGCCCGTGAGCTGCAAGCCCGGCCGGTTTACATCCTCGGTGCGGATCGGCAGATCCTCGTACCCCGCGCCGCCACGCAATACCTCCAGCTTGAACTGCTTGATCAGCTCTCCCAATTTCACGCTGTACAGACTTTCCATAACCTGCTCCTCCCTGCATGTTTTCTTAACTTGCATTATACCATTTTCTACCCGGAAAATGCAACCAGGCCGTTATTCTACAAATGTAGTTGACTTCTATATTCTACTATTGTAGAATATAGTCAAAGGAGGTGTCTCTATGAAGAACCCCATGCGCCGGCTCCCCGATGCGGAGCTGGGGGTGATGCAGGCTCTTTGGCGGTGTGAGCCTCCCGCCTCCCGTGCTGATGTGGCTGCCGCCCTGCCCCTGGAACACCCCATGGCAGCTACCACGCTGCTTACCCTGCTCACCCGGCTGGGCGAAAAGGGCTTCCTCCGGACGGACAAAGAGGGCCGCCGGAGCCTGTATACCCCTCTCGTCTCCCAGGCCGACTATCTGGCCGCCCAGAGCCGCACCTTTGTACAAAAGGTATGCGGAGGCAGCCTGCCCGCCTTTGCGGCGGCCTTGTGTGACAGCGGCCTGACCCGCGAGGAGCTGGAGCAGCTGAGGGCCCTGTTGGAGGAGGGACAGCTATGAACGGCAGCTGGCTGTTTTATCGTCTGTTCCTGGGGCTGCTTTTAGGAGGGGTTATCACCTGGGCACTCTACCGGGAACCGCCGGAGCCATCGTCCGCCCCGGCCGGTAAGACGCGGGCCCGATATGCCCCCTTCTTCTGGTACGGCCTTCTTCCCATGTATTTTCTCCTTCTTCTGATCCTTTTTCCCATTCTGCTGCGTCAGGGCAACGGAAACGCCCTGCTGGGCACTCTGTTCCAGGTCTTTTTGCAGCTGGCCCTGTACGACGGGCTGATGCTGCTGTTACTCCCCCTGCTCCGGCGGTTCGTTCGACCTCAGACCTGCGTGTTCCTGTGGCTGCTGCCCAATTACCTTTACCTGACCCAGCAGAGTTCCCTGATGCAGCTGCCCCGCCCGCTGGTGATAATTCCCGTTCCCGGCCGAGCTATGCCGGCTCTCTGCCTGATCTGGCTGGCGGGTTTTGTGGGCGTGCTGGGGTGGAAGATCATCTCCCATCTGCGGTTCCGGCGATGTATTTTAAAGGATGCCCAGCTTGTCACCGAGCCCACCGCTTCCAGACTGTGGCAGGATCTGAGAGATTGGGCAGGTGTAAGCAGAAAAAAATATCCCCTTGTTACCTCGCCTCATGTTACTTCTCCCCTGTCCATCGGGCTGTTTGCCTCCACCATCCGGGTGGTCCTGCCGGACAAGGCATACACCCAGGACGAGCTGGCCCTCATCCTGCGGCATGAGCTGATCCACATTGGGCGGCAGGATAACGTAGCCAAGTTCTTCCTCGCCTTCTGCTCCGCCTTGTGCTGGTTCAATCCCCTGGCATGGGCAGCCATGAGGCGGGGCGCGGAGGAATTGGAGCTGAGCTGTGACCAGGAGGTGATGGACTGGACGGGAGACGCCGGGCGGGAACCCTACGCCCGTCTGCTGCTGCGCACCGCTGGAGAACAGGCCGGCTTTACCACCTGCCTGTCCGCCTCGGCATCTTCCCTGCGCTACCGACTGAGCCATGTACTCCATCCCACCTTCCGCGGCATACGGGGCGGTCTGGCGGGACTGGCTTTCTTTTTCCTCATCCTGTCCAGCGGCTGGGTCACGCTGGCCTACGGCGCCGGAACCGGACAGGAGCTGCTGTTTCCTGCCCCGTCCGCAGAACCATATGAGGTCGCAGACCTCTATCGTTTTCATGACAGAAGCGGGTATGAGTGCCAGCTCACCGACCAGGACGCTCTGCTGTACTACCTGGAAAATTTGGAGCTGCGGGCGATCACCGGCGCCTACGATTATCCCTCCGGCGGCGAGGAACTGTGGCTGGACATTCCGGGAGAGGACTATGTCTTTCACCGTCTGACCATACAGGATGATATGATACACACCCACCTGATCAACCAGCCCTCCTTTACGCAATCCTACCAAGTTGTGGGCGGCGTAGACTGGGAATATCTGGACACACTGTTGGTTCCCCAGTGAGCTGAAAAAAAGACTTTGGATTTTGAAAAAAATGCTTGCATTTTTCGTCAGGCTCTGCTATTATATCATTCGATGCTTTATTAAAAGCGTATCCTGACGAGCGAGGAGGTATAAGCGAATGGCCAAATGTGAATTTTGCGACAAGGGCGTTGTGTTCGGCATCCAGGTTTCCCACTCTCACCGCCGCTCCAACCGCCCCTGGAAGCCCAATGTGAAGCGCGTCAAGGCGATTGTCAACGGCACGCCCAAGCACGTCTATGTGTGCACCAGATGCCTCCGTTCGGGTAAGGTCACCCGCGCTGTGTAATTGCATAGATCAGAAAGAGGTCAGCCTTTCGGCTGACCTCTTTTGATTTGCTGTTTAGGAAAAACTCACTGTGCGGTCTGTGGGCACGACGCACACATAGGTGCGTCCCACACCGAAGGTGATGGGGTTGCCGTCCAGATCCTTGTAATACAGCTGCCCGTCCGGGTAACTCTTGCTCCAGGTCAGATCAATGACCTTCCCGCCGCAGGCAAAATAGCCGGTGCCGCCGCTGGACAGATCCACCGTAATGTGGCCCAGTTTGTCTCCCGTGTTCCGGCAGGCTGTCTTGATGATCACCACATTGGTGACCCCCACCTGCTCCCCGGTGTTGCCATCTATGTAGGCCTTGCCGTACTCCTCCGCCAGGTAGAGGCCGCTTCCGACGTCATAGGTGAACAGGCCTGTCTTGTAATTGGAGAAGGGCACCTCAATCTGGGACGCAGGAGAGCCGCCCGCAGGGGTCCCGTCCTCTGCGAAGGCCATATCGTAGACATAGCCCTCCCTGTGCTCCTGCCGCAGATTGGTGTACCCGGCAAAGCGCTGGATGATGGATTCCCCGGTAGTGACCACGGTATGCTCCAGGCTGTAGGACTTTTTCCGTTCCGGGTCCCGCCACATCAGGTTGCCGTTTTCCGAATTGCTCATGTAGGGACCCCGCACACCGTCCAGAGCGGCCACGCCCCACTGGGCGATTTTGGAATAGGCGTCCTCGCTGCCGCCGGCGTGGATGAATATGGCGTCATGGCCCAGGGCAAGCTCCAGATAATAGGGCCGGGCGGAGCGGATGGAACCGATCTTGCCCACGCCATCCAGGGACTGATACACGCCCAGCATGCGGGTGATGCCCCCCTCGGCAGGCACCTCATAGATGATATCCGCCTGGGACTGACCCATCTGGGGCAAGGCCTCCTTTAGGTTGTTGAGCATAATGGCCACCGGGCGGCGGTTCACCCACTCCTCCCCGATGGGAAGGCCGCTGAGGGGGCTCACCGGGCCGTCATAGGGCGTGGGGGTGGGTTCTGGCGTCAGCTCCGCCACAGGAGTTGGCGAAGCGGAGGGCGTCTCCTCCACAGGCGGTTCCTCCTTCCCTCCGCAGGAAGACAGAAGCAGAAGGAGAACAAGACACAGTGGCAGCAGCTTTCGGCGCATGGCAGACCCTCCCGTTCATTTCTGTTTCTTCTATGATACTCTACCGGAAGCGCCCCCGTCAAGGGCAGGAAAAATCCCTTGAGATTTCATCCGATGTCCGGTATAATAAACATAGCCGAGGAAATGGCCGTCTGACGGCACATCATCTCACCCCCTCGGAAAGGAGAGCCTCTATGCCCCGTTATGGTTTCATCCACGACAAATTGGAAATCAAATTCCTGATTCTCTATCTCATGGCCCGGGTAGCTGCACCCATCGACTTTCCCACCCTGACCGACCTGACCATGTGCGACGACGGGATCGACTATTTTGAATTTGCCGAGGCGGCGGCCGAACTGGTGGAGTCAGGCCACCTGACCTTGGAAAATGACCGCTATTCCATCACGGACAAAGGCAGGGAAAACGGCGCCGCCTGCGAGAGCAGCCTGCCCTATACGGTCAAGCGTAAATGCGCCGCCAATCTCTCCAAAGTAAACGGCGTCCTCCGCCGCAACGCCCAGGTACGGGCTGAGATCCTCCCCCGTCCAGAGGGCGGGCTTACCGTCCGGATGGTACTGGACGATGACAATGGAAATCTCTTTACACTCGAGCTGCTGTGCGGCTCTCAGGAGCAGGCCGACCGGCTGGCCGCCCACTTCAAGGAGCGGCCGGACCACATCTACAATCAGGTGCTGGAGGCTCTGCTGGAGGAGCCGGAATAAAGCAAAATAGAAAAAGCCGCCGTCCCAAAAGGGACGGCGGCTTCTTTTATGCCCGAATCTTGGTACGGCGGCGACGAATCACAAGCTGGAGCACCACAGCCGCCAGGGCCAAAAGCAGCAGGCCCAGCAGAAGCTGCATCACAGGGAACGGCTGGGGCAGGACACAGAATTCTGTCGTTTCCCCTGTTCCCTTCAGGAGCAGATAGCTGCCATCCACCGTGCTGTCCTGCTTCTGCCATCCGTCTGCACCCCGCACCCAGAGCTGCCAGCGCCCGCCCTGCTCAGGCAGACGATAGTGGATGGTATAGGACACCTCATCCAGTTCCGGGTCGGTCACGGTGACCGACCAGACCGTACCCTGGTGCGTCTTCCCCTCCTGGTCAGTCCAGCTTGTGTCCTGGCTGGTGTGGGAAACCTGGGCGCCGCTGCTGAAACTGCCGTCCACCAAAATCTCCGGCAGTTCACCGCCGCCACTCAGCGCTGAGGTATAAGGTGTGTAAACCGCTTCTACCGTACAACTTGCCGTGATTCTGCTGTAGTCCAGCTCAGGCCAAGCGGCGGAGCAGCCCTCTTTGGCCGGGATATCCGGCAGGGACGACAGCCCCTCCCCGTATGGGACATCAAGGACGGCCACCGTCTCCCCGTCTGCCGTAAATGTCAGGGTTAGGCGGGCAAAATCCGCCGGCGCGTCCGGAAGGGTACACAGTGTCTCAAAATCCGCAGGCTCCGCCTTCCCGGCGTAGCTGATGCCGTCAATGGCCGCCATGGTATCACTTGTAAAGAGATTTCCGTTTACAGTCCCGTTGCTCTCAACATTCCCGGCCACCGCGCCCAGATAGGCGCCTCCACGGGAGAGCTCCACCGCTGCGCGGCAATCTGTCAGTGTACTGCCCTGGCCGGCAATGCCGCCCACATAGTGGCTGCCCGCCAGTGTGCATCTGCTCCAGCAGTTTCGGATTACGGCCGAGGAGAGACCGGCCACACCGCCCACATAGCTGCCGTCAGTACTGGTCACATCCCCGTAGTTCTCGCAGCGCTCGATCCGTCCCAGATCCATCCGGCCGGCAATGCCGCCGGAATTGTCCTTCTTGCCGGTAACCAAGCCGGAATTGATGCAGTCGAACACGGACGCTCTGGCCTGCACCAGGAAATCGGCAGAGCGCTCCCCCTGCTTGGTCAGGTCGTCCTCCGGATCGAATTCCAAATCGATGGCCATGGCACCAACGATCCCGGCCACATCCACGTCACCATCCACACTGCCCTCATTCCGGCAGGCAGACACCCGGCCGGTAGACTGGTTCTCCAGCGCCTGCTGGCCGGAGACATCCTGGATGCGGTCCTCCAGCTGGGTCTCCCCCATCCGCTTGCCTTCATCCCGCACCAGGTCGCTGATGACGCCCAGCTGGGCGTTGATAGCCTTCAGATCATCCAGCAGGGTGTCGGTGGAGTTGGCAATGAGGGTATTTAAATCGTCCGCACCCTCCATCAACCCGGAGAAGGCGCTGCTGAGCGCGCCGCTCTGCCCACTTACCGCGGCATCCAGAGATGGCAGCTGAAAATCCGCTCCGTCAGCCAGTTCCCGGACGACCTGATGGAACCGTCCGGCGCTGCTTGCCAGATCATCCAGCACATCCGACAGGCTCTGCCCGGCCTTTGCCAGGTTCCGCAGGGAGCTATCCAGGGTCGCTCCGCCATCTTCCAGATACCCCAGGCCATCGGCCAGATGCTTTCCGCTCCGGGCCAGCAGAGTCAGGGCACGGCTGGCTTCAGACGCCGCCTCACGCAGATGTTCCAGCGCTTTCCGCACCGCTCCAGCCGGATCACCCAGCCCGTTTTTCAGCGCGTCCAGGGCGGAAGACACATGCTCCCTGGCATTCCGGAGGGCCTGCGCTCCGTCTGAAGCGTCGGTCACGGCCTGCCGCAGCTCCCCGGCCATATCACTGGTGATTGTGCCAAGTTGGGCGGCTTTGTCCACCGCGCTGGAAAACTGATCTGCTGCCTTACTCAGAGCGGTCAGCTGGTCATCCATATCGTCCAGGATAGGCGTAAGATCGTCCAGCGCCTGGGAGAGTCGTGCCGAGAGGTCGTTGACCTGGCCGATGCTCTCGTCCGTCCAGTCCACCATGGCGTCAGACAGTCCCTCCACTGCGTTTTTGGCTGCCTGAGTCTGGCCGGAGAGCTGGCTCAGCTGGGCGGACAAGCTGTTTGAAGCTCCGCCCGCATCGGTCAGCAGGCCGTCCATACGGTTTTGCAGGACGTCCAGTTCTCCTCCCAGCCGCTCAAGAAAGTCCTTCTGGTAAAGAAGGGTCACCGACGGCTCCAGCTGGCCCACGATACCGCCCACGTCTTTTCGGCCCTGAATGGCGCCGGTATTCACACAGCCGTCCAAAAAGCCGTTCTGCCGCCCGGCAATGCCGCCCACGTTATAACCTACATGTGGATAGCCCACCGCGCCCTGATTGCTGCAGTCCTGCAGGATGCCGGTGGACAAGCCTGCCACACCGCCTACATCTGTCCAGCCGGACAGATCCGTCGCTGCGTCGGTGACAGATTCCTCCTGAAGGATGGTCTGGGGGTCGGCAGGGGTCTCCAGTTCAGTGGTGTTTACCCCGCTCTGGTTGGTACACTGGATCACACTGCCCTGGTTTTGGCCCACGATGCCGCCGGTGTGCAGCTCGCCGCTGACAGAACCGGATGCCGTACAGCCGATGATCTGTCCCCCGGCCCGGTTGCAGCCGGCGATCCCGCCCACATCTGTCTTGCCGGAGACAGAGCCCCGGAAGGTACATCGGAGGATCTGGCCCTGGTTATCGCCCACGATGCCGCCTATCGTGTCCCGGAAATCTGTAGGTGCCAGGTTCCCTTTCACATTCAGATCCCGGACCGTTCCGCCGGGCTGAAGATAGCGGAACAGGCCCTGTGTATTGCCGCTGCCGGTAAGATACAGGCCGGATATGGTATGCCCGCCGCCGTCAAAGGTACCGCCAAAGGTTGGGATGGCCTGAAAATCCGTGCCGGTCAGGTCGATATCCGCCGCCAGGCAGACGGTTTTATCCTGGGACCAGCTGTCCAGCGCGCAGTTTCGGGAGAGCTGGACCAACTCCTCCGCCGTATGAATGGTGATAGTGTCCCCTTCCGCTGCCCACGCCATGGGCGCCAGAAGCTGGATCAGTATGACTGCCGCCAGGACGGCGGAAAGCCCTTTATTCCTGTGTCTCATGTTCTTCCTCCTTGGCTGCGCCCTCTCCCGACTCCACCAGAGCGGCCAGCTCTCCGTGGATCACGCCGTGGATATTGGCGTCGATGGTGCCACTGACCCGGCCCCGCACCCGTCCGCTGACGTAGATGACGCCGCTGCTCCGGGTGATCCGCTCATGCTCCGGGAATTTCAGGTTGAACCGGGTCCGTTCCACAATCTTGTCGCCCAGCAGCAGAAGCTGGGGCAGGATGAACATGACCAGGAACATGGAGATCAGCGTACCCCGGCACAGGCACTGCCCGATACCCACAATACTGGGCTCAGTGGTGATGCGGCCGATCAGGAAGGCCGCCACCGACAGGATGCTGCCCGATGTGAGCACGGTGGGGAAAGCCAGACTGAGGGCCTTGACGATGGCCTGCCGCCGGGGCATAGAGGCCTTCAGCTCATTGAACCAGGAGGAGATGACGATTGCATAGTCGATGTTGGCGCCCATCTGGATGGCGGTGACGATCAGATAGCTCATAAAGAAGATAGGCTGTCCCATCAGTCCGGGGATGGCGAAGTTGAGCCAGATGCTGCCCTGGATCACCAGGATCAGCAGGATGGGCAGCCCCACGGACAGGAAGGTGAACAGCAGCACCAGGATCACGAACACCACAGTCAGGATGCTGATGAGGATGTTGTCCCTGGCAAAGGATGTCGACAGGTCATAATCGCTGGTGGACTCGCCCACCAGATAAACGCTGTCGGCGTCATAGTACCGCTCCGCCTCGGCGTGGATGGTCTTGAGGAAGTTAAAGGTCTCCTCCCCCTCCTCCGGCAGATCCAGCTGCAGCACCAGCCGGGAATAGTTCTCCCCTAACATCTGGGCGCGGGCGTCGGTAAGCTGGTCATACAGCGAGTCGATCTCCTCATCCATCCCGGCGTCCAGAGTGATATAGCCGTCTGCCTTCATGTCGTGGATGAACAAAAAGAGGTCCATCAGGGGAATGGCATAGTCGTCCACACCGCCCACAATTCGTCCGTATTCCTCCTGATCCGCGGCGTAGGCGGCATAGAGCAGCTTGGCCTGTTCATAGTCCAGATCGATGAGCTCGGAAAACTGACGGGGCGACAGCGCGTCGGTCAGGGTATAGCCGTCCATGGCCTCAATGTTGGCAAGGCCCAGGGCGTTCTCCACCTCGTCATAGGCTGACAGGCGGTTGAGCAGGGCTTTCTCGCTCTCATAGTCTCCGCGGGGCACCAGCAGGGCGGCGGTATTCTGGGTCCCGAAAGTCTCATTGATGGTCTCCGCCGCAATCTGCGCTTCATTCTGGCTGATGGTGTGGATCTGGCTGTAGCCATAAACGTAAGGACATTGATTGGAAAAATAAAAGGCCGCCACCAGGCACAGGGCGAACACCGGCGCACCCACAAACCGCAGCTTCACCACCAGTTTGCCCCAGCCGTCGATTGAGGGGATGAAACTCTTGTGCTGGGTGCGCTCCATAGCCTTGCAGAAGATCATCAGCAGGCCCGGCATCAGGGTGAACACCGACAGCATGCTGATGCAGATGGCCTTGATGAGCACCATGCCCATATCAAAGCCGATACGGAACTCCATAAACATCATGGCCGCCAGGCCGGAAATGGTGGTCAGGCTGCTGGCCGAGATGGACGGGATGGAAGCGCTGAGGGCAGCGATACAGGCCCGCCGGTCGTCAAAATGCTCCCGCTCCTCCAGGAAGCGATGGAGCAGAATGATGGCATAGTCGATGGCCAGTGCCAGCTGCAAAATCACCGTCACGGAGTTGGAAACGAAGGAGATCTCTCCAAACAGGAAATTGGTGCCCAGATTGAGCAGGGCGGCCGCCCCGAAGGTGAGCACCAACACCGGGATCTCCGCGTAGGATCTGGAAGTAAGCAACAGCACCAGCAGAATGACCGCCGCTGCGATGACCAGGATGACCCCCATCTCCGACTGAAGGGTGTCGGAGGTGTCGTTGCCCACAGCGGTATCGATATAGCTGTCGTACGGCTCCAGCAGCTGACGCAGTTGATCCACCGCCTCACGGCTTACCGGGTCGGTCTCCTCCCCGGCGAAGGTGACGGTGATCAGTACGTCCGCCCCCTTACAGTAATCGGCAGCCTCCTCGTCCCCGCCGCCGGTCTGACCGCTTCCCAGTACAGCGGAGGTGATACCGTCCAGCTCCTCCATCCGCCCGGCCAGATCGCGGGCCATATCCACTGTAGCGTTGGACACCATGACCCGTGCAGTGGCAAAGGTGGTGAACTCATCCTCCATAATGTTGAGACCCTGACGGGTCTCGGTGGTAGCGGGCAGATACTGGGTGATGTCGCTGCACACCGACACCCAGTTCCGGGAAAAGAGGGAAAAGATGGCCGCACAGATATACAGGAAAAAGATCAGATTACGCTTGTCTACGATAAGGGTAGCCAGGCGCTCAAAAAAAGATGGCTTGTCAGGGTTTTTACTCACGGCTGCTCTCCTCTGTCTGTTCTTCCGTCATGGGCGTACCGAACCACTTCATCCGGTACCCGTCCAGTTCCGCGGTGCCACGCAGCTCCTCCCCTTCCAGGTGAAGCACGGAACGGCAGGCATGATCCCCCACCGCAGTGCGCAGGCTGTGGGTCAGTGTGAGCACACCCGCCCCGTCCCACGCTCCGCGCACGGGATTGTCATATCCGGCCAGAGAAAGGGTGCCCCATACGCTGCCGTCTCCATCCCGGTGCAGAAAAAGGCATCCTTCTCTGGGACCCATCTGGCTATATAAGGTAAGCTGATAGTGCTGCTTCATATCCATGATCTCCCTCCGGTCTTTTTTCTCAGCATACGTTCCCGCCTGCCCGGTTACAACATGCAAAATGGCCGGTGTGTCAGAATTCTGACACACCGGCCATTTTGCATATGGGAAAACACCTCTTTCCGGTGGTATACTGAAGCCACAATATTCCACCGGAGGCTCTGTACCTATGAAGCATCGATCCTATGAATCCTCCCACGCCACCAAGCAGGCGATCAGCGCCTCTCTCAAGGCTCTGATGGTCCAGAAGCCGCTGGATAAGATCACCGTCAGCGAGATCATGGATCATTGCGGCATGGTGCGCCAGCATTTCTATTACCATTTTGAAGATATCTACGACCTGGTGCGCTGGATGTTTCAGGAGGAGGCCGTCTCCCTGCTCCAGCGTCAGGAGGGCGTACTGCTGTGGCAGGAGGGCCTGCTGCAGCTGTTTCAGTACCTTCAGGAAAACCGGGCTGTCTGCCTGTGCGCACTTAATTCCCTGAGCCGCAACCACCTGAAGCATCTCTTCTATACGGACCTCTACGCCATCATCCGCCACACCGTCATTACTGTGGCCGATGAGGTTGGACTTGCCTCCGACGAAGATGGTGATCTGGAGCTGTTTACCCATTTCTATGTCATTGCTCTGGCAGGGCTGGTGGAGAGCTGGCTGCTGGGTGAAATTGATAAGACGCCGGAGGAGCTGATCCATTTCACAGACAAGCTTCTTCGGGACCAGATGCGGGGCAGCGTGCTCCGGCAAACACAACTGGACGGAAAAGAGGATGTGCTATGAGTATGCCGGTCATCGCTTTGGGCAGACAGTTTGGCAGCGGCGGACGGGAGATCGGCCGAAAGCTGGCCGAACAGCTGACCTGTCCCTTTTATGACCGTGAGCTCATCTCCCTGGCCGCCAAACGGGCGGAGGTGCGGGAGGAGCTCTTTGCCGGCAAGGACGAAAAGGCGGGCAATCCCTGGCTGTTTACCAGCGTGTACGAAGGCGGTTCCCTGGTGCGCCGGGGCAGAAGTGCCGAGGATATCCTGTTTGAGATGCAGAGCCAGGTAATCCTGGAACTGGCTGAACAGGGCCCCTGCATCATCGTGGGACGCTGTGCCGACCACGTTCTGCGGCAGGCCGGGGTTCCGGTGTGCAGCCTGTTCCTCTGTGCTCCCTTCACCTGGCGGGTGGCCCACCGGATGGAGATTGAGGGCATATCGGAAGCTCAGGCCGCAGACACGGTGCGTAGGCTGGACAAGCAGCGGAGAAAATACTACACCACATACACCGGCCGGGACTGGGGTCTTCCGGAAAACTACGATCTGTGCATCAACACCTCGGTACTGGGCATTGAAGGTACGGCCCAGGCTCTGCGGGAGCATTTGACAGGCAGCCGAATGTTTTCATAAACCGCGTCTTTGATCTTTCCTTTAAAACAAGCCCCTCTGAGGCAGTGCCTCAGGGGGGCTTGTTTCTTATTCCGTTTCCACGGCACCGGACCAGGCGGGCAGAATGGGCCTGCTCTCTCCGTCCAAAACAAAGACCTTGGCGGTAAGGCCCTGGGCAGAAGGCACAGCCAGCTCCGCTGCCACAGCCTTCTCGCCGGCCGCCACTGTAATGGGTTCAGTGGCAGACACCTCAACCATACGGCCGTTTTCGTCATACAACGCAACGTAGTAGCAGGCCGTCACAGTTTCGGCGCTGTTGTTCTCAGCGCTGACTACCACACTGACCTGTCCGTCTTCCGCGGCAGCACTGGCGTAAATATGGAATTGCGTGTCCGCCTCATTCACGCCGCTCTGGACTACGGCGAAACCAATGTTGTTGGTCAACAGGTTTTCCCGGACCTGCTGTTCCTCCGTCAAATCAGCCACAGCATAGACCAGCGTACCGCTCGTCAGAACACTGGCATCACTGGTAAAGGACAGGGTGGCCACATCGCCGGGGGCCAGGGTCTGGATGGTCTGGCTGTCCGCTACTGCCGTTCCGTCCTCGGAGCCAGCATGCAGGGAAATCGGAATATTGGTCAGGATATCCTGTCCCCGGTTCACCACCCGCACTAACGTCTCCACGTAACCGTCGCCCAGGTCTGTAGAGGAGATCTCCTCCACAGATACGTCAGACAGCCGCAGGGTCAGTTCCGCGCTGTTGTCTGCCATATTTACGTCGTCGGCCAGCAGAGAGGTCACCTTGACGGTGACTGCCGCAGGCAGGCTCTCAGGCAGAGGCAAGTCTGCCGTCAGCAGCGCGCTGCCGCCGGGGGCCAGGGTCTCCTGCACGTAGGCGGTGCCCAATAGGGCGGCACCATCATACAGTTCGATCTGGAACAGGGAAACGGTCTCAGTACCCTGGTTGGCCAGCTGGAGCTTTACATTCAGCATCTCGCCAGGGATCAGGGTGGTACCATCGTAGATCACATCGGTGACTGCCACATCCATGCCCGGCGTCACCTCATAGTACATCAGGTCGGCCTGCGTAATGTCATAGTCCTCACCCATGATCTGCCGGTTGGCCAGGATGGCCAGCTTCCCGCTTTTTGCGGAGACAGCGGCGGACACGTCGCTGAGATAGCCGTCCGCCTCCAGCAGGGGGAGCAGCTGGCCCCAACCGCCGTCCCTGACACTGAGATAGAGGGTGGTACTGCTGCTGTCCTCGGTGGTACCCCGGAACAGCACAGCCTCCTTGCCGCCGAAGTTCAGGGGCAGGAACCAGTCGGAGCCCTCCACCGCGGGGACCTGGTCGCCGCCGGTGCTGCGCACCACGCCGTTGTCGTACCACCACAGCTTGCCGCAGGCGGAGACCGGCTTGCCACCGCTGCCCACCGTCTCAGAACCGGAGGCAGTCAGACGGCAAAGGGTCTGTCCGTCCTTCGTACCCACACTGTAATAGAGAACGCCGCTGCCGTCGGCGGTAAGGGCATCAACGCCGGAAATGCCTTCGGCCAGCTTGGTATACGCTTTTGTCGCCTCAGAGTACACCCAGATCTCCTGTCCGCCCTCAAAGGGACCGTTGGGGCAGTGCACAAAGGCAATCTTGATCCCCTCGCCGTCCTTCCACAGAGTAGGCAGCATATCCATGCCGTCGGCAATTCCGATGGTCTGGTACGTGTCGGCCCCCAGAATACCGTAGGCGATATCCATGTGGCTGGCCGTCGTGTTCATATCAGCGCCGCTTTCCAGGATGTCGTCCGCTTTCATCCACAGGGCCATTGGCTGGCCGTCCACCACCTGGAGGGCGGGGGTAAAGTCAGCCGTATCGCTCCCGGTGGGAAGCAGGGCAGGCGTGCTCCAAGTGGACCCGCTGCAAATGCTGTAATAAAGGCCCGTGCGGTTCTCGTCGGTGCGGCCGGACACATCCTCCAGCCAGACAGCCGCCGTCTTTTCACCGGTGGAATCGGAGTAGGTCACCACCTGAGGCACGGTGTAGGGGTAGACATTCCTCTTGAAGAGATTGTCGGTAATCTTGCCGTCATCCACCGTCTGCAGGGAGACAGCGTCGTTGGCCAAAAACTCGGAGGGCGCCTCCAGATAGTCCCGGCCCGCCTGGACCCACTCCACATCCGCCAGATCCAGCACCGCCATGGTAGAGAGATTGGAATTGGGCAGCAGCTGACCATCCTGATAGAGGACCAGCTCCTTGCTGTTCCAGAAAACCCACTTGCCGCTCTCATAGCCCAGGAGGCTGCCCACAAAGGCAGCGGAGGCAGTGAGGCTCCACTTGGTGTCATCGCTCTCATAGGGGAAATTGAACTGCACCTTCAGGTTGCCGGTGCCCTGTAGTCCGCCGGAGAGGATCTTGGGATTGCCCAGCCCGTTTTCCACGGAGATGCCCAAGGTGAAGGACTGGGAATAAACACCGGGCAGAGAGGTATCCTGCGTGGTCAGCAGTCCCTCCTCATTCATCCAGGCCTGGAGCGTGCTCTGCAGGGAGGCCTTGAGGGATGCGGTGAAATACATGGGGGCGGCGCCGGCGTAATAGTTCTGGGTGTAAGACGCGCTGCCGGTGAACACCACGACGACTTTGGCAGAGGAGACCTCCGGCTTCCACTTCTCATCCAGATAGCCCTCAAAGGTACCCAGGATCTGGAACGAACCGGAGATACCCACGTTCACCTCCGTGGCCTCGGTAAGAATTCCTTTTGCCTCCGCGTCCTTAATGAAGACGTCCATGGCCGCGTTCTTGAAGTCCTTGTTGTATGTGCCGAAGGAGAGCAGGGCGTCGTTGAGGGCGTTATAGGTGTCCATGGAAAAGCCGGTGCTGTCTTCCTTGCCCTGGGCCTTGATGCCGATGGTACCCTTGATGGTGCCATCCTCCTTCAGCTCATAGCTGATGGGCAGATGTCCGTTTATCAGCTTGGTCATATCGAGGCTCAGAGTCTGGTTGTCTACCACATCCACCGTTTCGCCGCCGGGGTCCCGGATGATGGACTCGGTCTTGTTGCTGCCCAGATCCATACCCACAGAGGGCTGGACATCGTACTGGACAAAGATCTTGAGGGGCTGCTCCGTCACAGCGCCGTCTGCCGCCACCAGCTTGAGGTAAACGGGAATGCCCGCCTTAGGCCCCCAAAAGAAGCTGACGTCCTCGTTATAGCCCTCATGCAGCTCCTGGCTCCAGCCAGTGGACTGGCACAGCCAGGCCTGTCCTTCCCCGTGGCCGTTCCAGTCCACGCTCAGGTAGACGGTCCGGTTATGCCACCGCTCGGTGTTGACGGTGACCAGCTCCGACTCCAGCATCAGGTTGGAATAGCAGATAAAGCTGCCCGAAGATTTATCCAACAGGGCAGCCTGGACGATGGGGCCATCCTGCTCCGAGCGGTAGAGGTAGACGTTGTTGCTGGCGCCGATCTGGTTTCCGGGGAGCACATAGGTGCGATAGCCGGCCTTGGAGATGGTGACATCGGGGGGATTTTCTTTGTCAATCTCCAGGGTAATGTAGTTTTTACCTTCGGTGTTGTAAGTCTTTCCATTTACCTCCACCGTAAAGCCGGTGGGGATGGGATATTCCTTGTTATCCGGGTCGAAGATGCGGATGGTACGCTTGACGGTTGTACTCTCGTACACCGGCTTCTCCCCCGTGGGCGGATGGTTGAAGCCCAGGCAGTGGAGGTTCGCGTTGCTCAGGGTCTGCTTGCTGGTTGAACCGGGGATCTTCTCCCAGTCCTCCTCGCTGCCCTCATAGTAGACATGGGCGATCTTCCTGCAGCCGGAAAAGGCATAATTATCAATCGTAGTGACCGACGCAGGGATGTAGACGAAGGTCAGCTTGCTGCTGCTGAACGCATAATTGGGAATATGCGTCACGCCGTCGGGAACCACCGCCTTGGAAATATAGCTGCCGTCAAACATACTTGAGGCGTTGTCCCCCATCGCTCCGCCGGGGAGGGTGCCGGTGCCGGTGAGACCCTCGCACATCGCATAGATGGAACTGCCCACCTCCTCCAGGCTGGAGGGCCAGGCGGGCTGGCTGGTAAGACCGCTGGCCAGGAACACGCCGTCGCTCAGCTTCCGCAGGCCGTCCGGTAGCGTCACCTGGGTCAGGGACGTGCACTCCATAAAGGCCCGGTTGCCGATCCACTCCAGTCCGGCGGGGAAGCTCACCGACGAAAGGGCGCTGCAATAGGCAAAGGAATATTCGCCGATCTCTTTGATGCCGGCGGGGATGGTGACGCTGGTCAAATTCCGACAGTATTGAAACGTCTTGTCTGGAATGGTCGTCCAGCTCTCCGGGATCTTCACGCTGGTGACGTCCAGCCCACTAAAAACCCCATAGCCTACATCGGTCAGGCTCTCGGGCAGGATCAGGCTGCCTGTGAACGCGCAGTCGGAGAATGCTTCGTCCCCTACCGACTTCAGGCCATCCGGCAGGGAAAGCCCACCCTGAAACCGACAGCCGTAAAAGGCCCGGTTGGTGATCTGGGTGGTGCCGGCGGGGACAGTCAGACCATGACGGAAAAAATTGCCGCCGAAGGCCCGCTCCCCCATAGACGGCCAGCGGGCAGGCAGGGTCAGGGTGCCGTAGAGTTCCTGACTGGTGTCCATATCGCCGTTCACAAAGCCGGTTTTCTGGCAGGCATAATAAAAGGCACAGGTGCCCACGCTGGTTACCCCGCTGGGAATGGTAATATTCTCTATCTTGTAGGTCGAGGCAAAGGCATAGTCGCCGATGGACTCCAGCTTGCTGGGCAGGTTTACCTCAGCGATGTACACGTCGTTGCAGGGCTGGAACATCCGGTAAAACGCATAGCTGCCGATGTGGGTTATGTCATCGCTGAGTACCAGCGTCTTGATGGCATAATTATATTGATTCCATTCCGGCAGCTTGGAGGTACTGTAATCGAACATCTCTCCCGCGCCGCTGATAGTGAGCACGCCATCTGTGCTCAGCGTCCAGGTAAGGTTGGTACCGCACAGGCCGCTCATCTCCTCCGGGATCGAGGCGGCCTGAAGCTGGACCTCCTCTCCGGTAGATTTCTCCGCCGGCTCCAGTGCCAGAGCCGGGGCCGGCAGCAGCCCCAGCAGTAAACACAGGATCAGGAAACCCGCCGCAAATCTTCTCTTCTTCACAACGCGTCATCTCCTCTGTATGCTTCGGCTTACGTTGATTTTATCCTATCACCCTTTTACATAAAATGCAAATTTATCTAGTTCTTATTTTTAGCGGAAATGATAACCGATAAAAAACAGGATGGAAATCTTCGTTTCCATCCTGTTTTTTGATCATCAGGAATCCATATCAAAGGGCGGAAGATCCCGGCTCTGGGGAATGGCGTCCCCCTCGAATTCCAGCTCGTCAGGAACGGGCTCAGAGACACCGGCAGCCATGTCCTGTTTGAACTGCATCTCCTGCCACTGCTCCTTGGTAATGAGCACCTGGCGGGGCTTGGAACCCTCAAAGGGGCCTACCACACCCTTCTCCTCCATCTGGTCTACCAGGCGGGCGGCGCGGGAATAGCCCAGCTTCAGGCGGCGCTGGAGCATGGACACCGAAGCCATACCGGTCTCCACCACCACCTCGATGGCAGAGGGCAACAGCTCGTCATAGTCATCGCCCACTTCCTCAGGGGCAGAACCTCCCACACCCTTGCTCCCCTTCTCTTTCTCGGCAGCGTGCTGCTCGATGTCGTGGATGATCTCCTGATCGTACTCGGCGGTGCCGCTGTTCTGTTTGATAAAGCCCACCACGGCAGCCACCTCCTCGTCAGAGATGAGGCAGCCCTGGACACGCTGGGGCTTGCCGGTACCCAGGGGGAAATAGAGCATGTCGCCCCGGCCAACCAGCTTTTCCGCACCGGTGGTGTCCAGGATGATACGTGACTCCAGAGAGGAGGCCACGGCAAAGGCGATGCGGCTGGGGATATTGGCCTTCATCAGGCCGGTGATGACGTCGGCAGAAGGCCGCTGGGTGGCAATGATCAGGTGCATACCAGCGGCACGGCCCATCTGTGCCACGCGGCAGATGGATTCCTCCACCTCTTTGGCAGCCACCAGCATCAGGTCGGCCAGCTCGTCGATGACCACCACGATCTGGGGCATCTTCTCCATGCCCTCGGTTTTGGCAGCGTGGGCGTTGTAGCTGGCCAGATCCCGGACGCCCACCTCGGAGAAAGCCCGGTAGCGCTTCATCATCTCCACCACCGCCCACTGGAGGGCGCCCGCAGCCTTCTTGGGGTCGGTGACTACAGGGATGAGCAGATGAGGGATGCCGTTATAAATGCCCAGCTCCACCATTTTAGGGTCCACCATGATGAGGCGGACTTCCTCCGGCGTGGCCTTGTACAGCAGAGAGATGATGAGGGAGTTGGTACACACCGACTTACCGGAGCCGGTGGTGCCGGCGATGAGCAGATGGGGCAGCTTGGCGATGTTGCCCACGATATTGTTGTTGCCGATATCCCGGCCCACAGCAAAGGACACCTTGGATGGGTTGTCCCGGAACTCCCGGGAATCGATCACGTCGTGGATATGCACCGGAGAGACCAGCTTATTGGGCACCTCGATACCCACCATGGAGATCTTGTCCGGAATGGGTGCGATGCGCACGCCGGTGGCGCCCAGGGCCAGAGCGATGTCATCGGCCAGATTGGTCAGCTTGTTCAGGCGCACACCCTGATCCAGCTCCACCTCATACCGGGTGACCGAGGGGCCCCGGGTGACGTTGACAATGGCGGCGTCGATGCCAAAGGAGCGGATGGTGTCGGACAGACGGGTCTGGTTGGCCCGCAGCTCCCCTGCCACGTCGGCGCCGGAGACACCGTCTCCCTCCTCCAGCAGAGACACAGGAGGATAATGGTAAACCGGGGTGCTCTCCCCCATGCTCCGCTCGATATCCTGGGCCACCTCGGCGGCGGCCTGGGCGGTCTCCTCCCGCCGGGCTTTGGCAGAGGACACCGCCGGCTCCCGCTGGATTTCTGGCATGGGCGGTACAGGCTTCGGCGGCTCGACAGGCGCGGGGGCGGGCGTCTCCACCTCCGCTGCCGGCTCGGCAGGAATGGGTTCCACCGGGGCGGGCTGCTCCAGAACAGGCTCCGCCGCCGGAGCGGCAGGCTCCTCCTGCCCGCTCACACCGTTCACCCCGGCCAGCACCTGATCGGGGGAAGGCACGGAGGCCTTGCGATTGAAAAAGTGAGCTTTCTTCTCCACCGGCTTGGGCTCCGTCCGCTTGCCCACCAGAGGACCATCATCCACCGGAATATCGATCTGGGGCGTCTCCTGCCGTCTGGGGGCAGGAGTGGCAGGCTCAGGCTCGGGGGCGGGACGGCGCTTCTCCCGGGGACGGGGCTCAGGCAGTTCCTCTTCCTCATACTCCACCCGGGGACGGGAGCGGAGCTGATCCACAATGGTCACCGGAGAGACCCGGAAGGCCACCATCAGCATGATAAGGGCGGCCAGGACAAGAATGATCCCCGCCCCGATCTTGCTGAATACCGCCGTCAGAGCCAGGGCCGTGACGCCGCTGACCACGCCGCCGCTCCGGAGTGCCTCACCCTGCGTCCACAGTGTCTTGACCAGCTCCAGATTCCAGGCATAGGGTCCTTTGGCCAGGATCAGATGGAGCAGACAGCCAAAAAAGACCGGAGTAAGCAGCGCACAGCACACCCGGAAACGCACCGGGCGGCCCCGGTGGAACAGCAGGATGCCGCTGGCTACCAGCAGCATGGGCGGCAGCAGCCAGTAGCCATAGCCGATGAGTCCTTTGACCAGGCCGCAGAAGAAGTCAATGAAAATTGCCTGGATATGAAAGTAGCCGAAAGCGGAAAAGATGGCCAGCAGCAGGCACACCACCGCTCCCACCTCCCGGCGGACCGGCTTGGGGGCAGGCGCCTTCTTGCGGCTGCCGGAAGAGCGGGATGAGGACGCCGTCGTGCGTCCTTTCCCGGACGCGGCTCGCTTCCCGCCCGTATTCTTCTTGGGTGCTGTGGCCAACTCGATCAGATCCTTTCAGGGTATTTCTTACGTAACGATCAGCCCATCGCCATCTTTACGATGCCGGCGATCAGGCTGCCCAGGCCCACGGCCCAGCAGTAGTAGGCGAACTTGCCGAACTTGCCCTTGTCAGACAGGCTCTTGACCAGCCGGATGGCAAAGTAACCCACCACGGCAGCCACAACCACGCCTACAATGTACATGGGCAGTTCCTCCATGTTGATACCCGCGTCCACCGCGTCCTTGATCTCCAGGATATTGGCACCCAGGATGGCGGGCAGGGACATAAGGAAGGAGAAGCGCACGGCAAAGGAGCGGTCAAAGCCCCGCAGCATGCCCACGGAAATGGTGGTGCCCGAGCGGGACAGGCCGGGAATCACCGCCAGCGCCTGGCCGCAACCCACAATGAGGGCATCCACAAGGGTGGCGTTTCGGACCGTTTTATGCCCCTTGGCCAGCCGGTCGGAGAAAAACAGGATAAAGCCGGTGGCCATCAGCGCGCAGGACACCATGATGGAATTGGAGAACAGTTTGTTCACCGCATCCTGAAGCAGCACCATGACAAACAGGGGCAGAGTGGCAATGATAATGAGCATCACCATCCGCCGGGCGGGCGGCGGCGTTACGCCGGTATCCTTCTTCCCTGCCAGGGCCGCGATCCCAAGAAAGAATTCCCGGATCATATCCAAGATATCCCGCCAGTAAACCACACACACCGAGATAAAGGTACCAAAGTGGAGCAGGACCGTAAAGAACATGTACTTTTCCTCTACGTTCTCCATGCCAAAGAATGTCTGAAACAAGGCCAGGTGGCCGGAGCTGGAGATGGGCAGGAACTCCGCCACGCCCTGGATAATCCCCATTAGGATGGACAGCAGATAAGTCAATGTAATTCCCTCCATGACGATACTTTTGGACATACATATTTATATTACCATACCCTGCGGGATATTTCCATCCTTTTCTTTTATGTCAACAGAACTGACCGGTTTTCCCCCGTTCTATTGACACGATACCCTGTTCCGTTATAATGAAAGTACCATTTCTGCCATAAGGAGGCCGTCAGTGTGGCAAAGGTACCCAACGAAAAAAACAAGGTGGTAATCAAGACCTCCACCCGCATGTCGAAAAAAGGCCCGCTCACCCCAGATATGCTGCGGAAAATCGACGCCTATTGGCGGGCGGCCAACTACCTGGCCGCCGGGCAGCTCTACCTGCGGGACAACCCTCTGCTCCGCCAGCCGCTGCGCCCCGCCCATCTGAAGCCCACCCCTGTGGGCCACTGGGGTACGGTGCCGGGCCTTAACTTTATCTATACCCACCTCAACCGCGTCATCACCAAATACGACCTGAACATGATCTATGTCTGCGGCCCGGGCCACGGCGGCAGCGCGGTAGTAGCTCAGGCCTATCTGGAGGGAACGTACAGTGAGGTCTACCCCAACGTGAGCCAGGACGAGGAGGGCATGCGCAAGCTGTTCCGGCAGTTCTCCTTCCCCGGCGGCATCGGCAGCCACTGCGCCCCCAACACCCCCGGCTCCATCAACGAGGGCGGTGAGCTGGGCTATTCTCTGGCCCACGCCTTCGGCGCGGTGATGGACAACCCCACCCTCATCGCCGCCTGCGTGGTGGGCGACGGCGAGGCGGAGACCGCACCGCTGGCCACTGCATGGCACTCCAACAAGTTCCTCAATCCGGTGGATGACGGAGCTGTGCTCCCCATCCTCCATCTCAACGGCTACAAAAACGGCACTCCCTCCCTCTTTGCCCGCATCAGCACTGAGGAAGTGGAGGACTTCTTCAAGGGCTGCGGCTGGACCCCCCGTTTCGTGGAGGGGGACGACCCAGCCCAAATGCACCAGAAGATGGCTGCCGCCCTGGACTGGGCGGTGCGTGAGATCCAGCGCATCCAGCAGGGCGCCCGGGAGCTGGGCGAAAAGGAGCGGCCCCGCTGGCCCATGGTGGTCTTCCGCTCCCCCAAGGGCTGGACCGGCCCCCTCCAGCCGGACGGCACCTGCCGGGTGCATCAGCTGCCCCTGGCACTGGACGGCCAGCACCCGGAGCAGCTGGAACAGCTGGAAGCCTGGTTGCGGAGCTACCGGCCCGAGGAACTGTTCGACGAAGCGGGCGCCCCGGCGGCCACCTTGCGGGCGCTGGCTCCCCAGGGAGAGCGGCGGATGGCCGCCAACCCCCATGCCAACGGCGGCTTGTTCCTGCGGGATCTGCGCACCCCCAATTTTTCCAAATACGCAGTGGAGGTCCCCTCCCCCGGCGCAGTGGAAGCCGAGGACATGGCGGAGCTGGCCAAATATGTCCGGGATGTGCTCAAGCTCAACCAGAAGTCCAAGAACTTCCGTATCTTCATCCCTGACGAGGCCATGAGCAACAAGCTCCGGGCCGCCTTTGAGGCTACCAACCGCCGCTGGAACGCCTCCGTCCTCCCCACGGACGAAGCTCTGGCCCCCGACGGCCGGATCATGGACGGCATGCTCTCCGAGCATATGTGCCAGGGCTGGCTGGAGGGTTATCTGCTCACCGGCCGCCACGGCTTCCTCAACAGCTACGAGGCCTTTATCCGCATCGTGGACTCTATGGTGAGCCAGCACGCCAAGTGGCTGAAGGTGGCGGGACAGCTTCCCTGGCGGCAGGACATCGCTTCCCTCAACTATGTGCTCTCCTCCAATGTGTGGCAGCAGGATCAGAACGGCTTCACCCACCAGGACCCCGGCTTTTTGGACCATGTGGCCAACAAGAAGGCCGACGTGGTGCGGCTCTATCTCCCGCCCGACGCCAACTGCCTGCTCTCCTGTTTCGATCACTGCATCAAGAGCCGGAACTATATCAACGTGATGGTCACCTCCAAGCACATGCGTCCCCAATGGCTCACCATGGACGAGGCCATCAAGCACTGTACCCACGGCATTGGTATCTGGCAGTGGGCCTCCAACGACCAGGGGGCCGAACCCGACGCGGTGCTGGCCTGCTGCGGCGAGACCCCCACGCTGGAAACCCTGGCAGCCGTCACCATTCTGCGCCGTTACCTGCCCGAGCTGAAGGTGCGGGTCATCAACGTGGTGGACCTGATGAAGCTCCAGCCCCACACCGAGCATCCCCACGGCCTGACGGACGAGGATTACGACGTGCTCTTTACCCGGGACAAGCCCATCATCTTCGCCTTCCACGGCTACCCCTCCCTGGTCCATGAGCTGACCTACCGCCGCCGGAACAAAAATCTCCATGTCCGGGGCTATATCGAGGAGGGCACCATTACCACCCCCTTCGACATGCGGGTGCAGAACTGCATCGACCGCTTCGACCTGGTCATCGACGTGGTCAAGCGCCTTCCCCAGCTGGGTAACCGGGGCGCTTTCCTCATCCAGCTGATGAAGGACAAGCTGGTGGAGCACAACCAGTATATCACTGCCCATGGCTGCGACCTGCCGGAAATCCGCGAATGGAAGTGGAACGACGGCAACGGCATCTGAGCAAAATAAAGCAGAGGCGCTGCCCGATCCTCCCGGATCGGACAGCGCCTCTTGTTTTTTAATCCCACCAGAAATACCATACCCGTGATTTGCTCAGGCCATCGGCCAGAGCCTCCGGGCTGTCTATGTTCTGATCCAGGTCGGGGCAGAAGGCATACTGCTCCACCGCCAAACCGGGCGCGGCCTCCCGCGGCACCGGCTCAGGCAGTGCGAATTCCAGCTCATCATGGCTGAGGGCCGCGGGCACGGCGCCGTACCGCTCATACCAATATTTCGCCGCCGCCATCAGCTCCTCCGTGCCCGGGCAGTCGTTCCACCCGCCGAACGGTAGCCAGGCAAAGACCTGCCAGGGCTCCCGGACCGGGATCTGCGCCAGGATCAGCGGCGCGGTCATCTGAGTCTCATAGTCCCAATAGGACTGGATATCCTGATTCTCCTCGCCGCCCGACAGGTACTCCGGCATTTCCGGCGCCTCATCACCGCCCAGCGCCGCCAGCATCGCTCTGCCGTCCTGCACCGGTCGTGCCAGGAGCCGCTGGCGGTATGCCCGCACGCGGTCCATATTGAAACCATAGTCTACTCCGTCCGCGCTGTCCGGGTCGGAATTGAGCAGCAAGCTCTCCCACAAGGTCTCGTCCACCTTGACCAGCACGGGGACAAAGCCCTCCCGCACCCCCAGGCGCCGGGCATAGCCCAGGGCTGCGCTGATGGGGTCGTCATCCTTCATGGGCGGGAAGTACCTGCACTCGCAGTCCAGATAGTCCATCAGCGCACGGGCCAGCGGACCAGGCTCCTCCTGCTCCGCCTCCTGCCGCTGCCAGCACTCCCATCGCTGCCCGATCAGCCCAGCCATAGCCTGATAATAGGACTCGTCAAAGGGAATGAACAGGTAGGCCTCATCCCGAAACTCATCGGAGTGGTAGCGGGCCGGGCCGAAATAGCGCAGGGCGTAATCGTCCACGTCCGAGGGGAAATAGGGTGCATCCCCGTCGCCATAATAGTAGTGGGCAAAGGCCTGACCCTGCTCGTCAAAGAAGTCATACCGCAGAACACCCTCCAGCTCATCCCGAATCATGGGGCGCAGATCAGTATGAAGAGGGTCGGCCTGGAAGTGCTGGACAGCATCCCAGTGTCGCTCCAGAAAACTCAGGCTCATCAGGTCATGCTCCAGGCACCAGCGCAGGTAAATGGCCATGTGGTTGAAGGCGGTCAGCTCATCTACCTGCAGCCCCTTTTCCCGGATGGTCTGCAGGTGCCACGCGCCGTCATCCATCGCGTCTCCGGCACAGGGGGACAGGGCACTGGGTCGGCCGGGCTGCACCACAAAGCTGACCTGGGACATTCGGTCCAGCAGCTCGTCGGCGCCGTGGGCCAGCTTGAAGTCCAGTTCCTCCTGGCAAAGGGGGATCACCTGATAGAAATTGACCTCCTCGCCGTTGGGCAGGGTGCACACCTCACCGCCCTCCTCTGCACCCTGGGGGCTGATGAGAATGGCGGCGCACAGGGCGGTGTCTTCCGCAAAAGGCCCATCATGGCCTGTGGTATGGCCCCAGCCAAGCCAGGTATTGCCGTCCCCCGGCAGACGGGCCAGGGACTTCAGCAGCCGCACGGGCCAATACCACTTCTCCTGCTCCATGGAGTCATGGTCCAGCTTCCAGTCTTTGGGCAGGGCAATGGCCAGCTCCGCCCGTTCCAGTCTGTACTCCGCCAGTTCCTCGGGCACGTTCATCTTATGGGCGCCCATACCCATGGTGACGAGGGTATAGTAGTCCCGCTCCCCCTCCGGCGGGATCATGCAGATGTCCACATGGATGTCCGGGGAGACCAGCTCATGGAACACCTGCTCAAAGGCGCCGAAGTGAGTCTGGATGTGGCGCTCGACAGCCTCCATCTCCTCCTCGGTATAGATCTCCAGCGCATCACCCTCCTCCTGCTCCGCCATCTCATAGCCGGTAGGCAGGCCGTCCTCATCCAGGTCTACCTGAAAGCGCCGGCTGTCCTTCCGGATCTGGTAGCGCAGGGAGATCCTATAATCCAGGCCCACAAGGACCGTTTCCAGCCTTCCCTCCCCTTCCTGCACGGTATGGGTCAGCCAGCGTCCGCTGTCCAGGTCGGCCTTCAGGCTGGTCAGCCAGTCCGGCTTTAACTTGGAGAGCCCCGCTTCATTCATCCGGAACACCAGCGACACCCCGCGGCCCTGAATGGGATAGCGGAAGCCGCAATAGGGGGCATCCTTCTGGATGGTGGCCGGGTCTGGCTGGAAGATCTCATAAAACCGGTCCAGGCCCGCCTGATCCTTGGTAATACAGGAAATAGCCCGCAGCTTGGCCTGGGCATCCGGGTCCAGGCCGTCCTGTAAACGGAGGTCACACTCCGGATCAATCCAGTGGAATTCCATCTGTTCCAGCGTGGCTCCCGCCTGGATCTCCTGGAACAGAGTCAGAAATTCATGGTCGCCGGGCACCAGGTCCAGGCCCCGCGCCACAGCTTCCAAAGCGCCCTGTTCGTCCCCGTTGTGACAGCGGAGCTTGGCCACCTGGAGCCAGATCCAGGGGTAGTCCGGCTCCTCCTGCGCCCCCTGCTCGGCATAGCGGGCGGCTTCCTCCAATCTTCCGCAGTACATCAGCGCCGCGGAATAGCGGTAATACCACATGCCGCAGCCCTTGGCCTTGCGCTCGGAGGCCGGCATCCACCGGGCTGCCCGGTCGCAAAACTCATACTCGTCGATATTGTTGCAGGCAAAGGCATACCAAAGGGCGATCTGCAGATCGGCCCGGGCCTGCCGCTCGGTAAACCGGCCCGCCTCGATTCCGGAGCTGATGAATTGATGCAGATAGTCCAGCATCCTGTAAAAATAGCCGCTGCGTCCATTATCAAAGGATTCCAGCTGTTCGATATCCGCCCGGGACAGCAGGGAGCCGGTCTCGGGATCTACCTCCGGCTCCTCCCGGTCCAGCAGCCGAACGGTGGGTACCACACGGCGGAAGCTGTGGAAGCTGGCCCAGTCCAGCCCGCTCTGCTCAACGTACTCCACCGCCGCGTCCAGCACCGGGCGCAGGTCCCAGGCGATAAAATCCAGGTACCCGCAATGTACGCCGCTGGCCCCGCCCAGGAAGGTAACGGCGTCATCGCCGGCCCGTTCCAAAATAGCCGCTTCCAGCCCGTCCCGGAAATCTAATGCTTCCCGCGCCTTGTCCACACCATCAAAGCTGTCCAGCGGATAGCAGAGGAAGCCCGCTGCCACGCCGTCCCTGTGGTACAGGTCCATGACCGTGTTCTCATTACGGAGGTACTCCTGGATTAGCACCGGCAGACGGGTGGAGCCGGTATAGACGTCCAGACGCCAGTCGGACTCGGGGTCCCGGTCCGGCTCCATTTGATAGGCCAGATAGCTGCTTTCCAGATAGTTCTCCGGATCACTACACGGAATGAGGCCCATGGCTTCCAGCGTCTCGGGCAGCTCTTCCAGAGAAACGGAGGGCTCCGGCCCTGGCTTGTCTGTCACCGCAAAGCTGTGGATCAGGGACATGGCCGCCACCTCTCCCAGCGTCTGGTCGGTGAGGCTGGAGAGCATCCACCAAGCCTTATTCTCATTCTCCTTCAGCAGGGCGTTCAGCTTTTCACAGCAGAGCGTCAGGGCCGCCCCGTTCTCCTCCGTCTTTTCCGCCCAAACCCGCACATCCCGGGCGGACACCTCACAGTCATCCATCCGCAGACTGAAGCCGTGGATGGGCTGCCGGCCTACCCAGATGTTCCACCGCTCCAGGACAGAGGCCGGCGCACGGCGGCGGAAGTACACCAGCTCGAACAGCCGGGCCTTATCCCCTTCCGGCGTAAGGATGAGCTCATATTTCTCCCCGTTGAAGCCCAGCTCAAAGGCCACATCGGAGAGAGCGGGGTACAGGATGCGGCCGCAGCGCTCCAGCAGTTCTTCCCCAACGGCCTGCCGGTCCTTCTGGTCCAGCAGGCGGCGCAACTCGCCCTCCTCCTGCTGGAAGGCTGTCCACACCTCCTCCGTCCGTACACGGAAGGGCTTGGTAAACCGGGGCAGCGCCAGACGGCTGCGGCAGTCCTCGATCAGCTCCTGGGTATCTCTGTCACCCGGCCGGGCCGCCAGCGCCTGCTCAAAATAGTGCAGGGCGGGCCCCTCCTCATCCAGGTAATAGTAAGCGTAGCCCATGCGGAAGTTCCAGTTGTGGTCGCCGGCAAAATAGTCCTCATGGGGCTTGAGCAGCGCGATGGCCTTCTCAAACAGCGTCCGGTCGCCGGGCTCAGCCGCGTTATTGTATGCCCTGGCCAGTTCGCTGTCCAGTTCCGGCGTACGCTCTCCCGCTGGAACTGCCTCAATGGCGTCTATAATCTTTTGATATTCGTCATTCTCATGCCAGATCTGACACTGCTCCAATAAGGTCATGGGCGCCCCCTCCTTTCAGGCCGAAAACGATTCAAAGCCTGTCTGGTTTCCATCATACCGGCAGCTGCTGCGAAAGGCAAGAGGCAGATCATTAACTTTTTATGACGGCTACCCACTCACGCCTCATGGGCGTTTTGGTAGGCTTTCTGAATATCCTGAGGCAGGCGGTCCGGGATCAGCGACCGGACACGCTCCTCATTGGCTCCAGGCCGATGGGGAATGCTCTCGGCGTTGTCGATGAAGACCGGCATCGTCGTGCCCCAGTGGGCCGCTAGGGCCCCGATGATCTCCAGACCAGCATTGATACGGGCTGCGTTATTGGCGAAGGCGTAGGGCACCAGAACTCCCTCGGAGGTGGGAACCAGAACCTCGCAGTCATCTTTTACCCCGCCGTTCACCTGTTCCTGGAACAGTCTGAACCGAACAGAGCGGAACTTGCTGTTGATGCGCTCGGTAAGCATATCGACCTTACTTAGTAAGGCAGGGAGCCTAAGCGAAGATGACCGGAAAATACTTGTCGATTGTGCAGTTGACACAGAATCTCTGAAATTTATAAGGGAATTCCAGTCGCTGTCCAAAAAGTCAAAGCGGAAAGCTGTTGACTATTTAGACCTCCTGAAGCTGGATGAAGCGCACAGATCTGGTAAGGGCGCAGAAGAGCGCCCTGAAGGAGCCGCTGGCGGAAATGATGATACCAAGCAGGGGAAATAAAACGAGGCCCTGGCCGTCGGGCCAGGGCCTTTGATATGGGGTGAGATTTTCGGTGCCTGCCTATAAATACAAAACGAAAAGCGGTTCGGTAAAATGGATGGCTGCCTTTTGGTTTGAGGATTGGACTGGTAAGCGAAAGAAAAAGAAAAGAGAAGGCTTTGATACCAGAAGCGCAGCTCTGGCGTATGAGAGAGAATTTCTCCTGAAGAATAGCCGGAGCTGTGATATGTCTTTCGCTTCGCTGATAGAGCTGTATCGGGAAGACGCGGATCATCGCGTCAGGGGAACAACCAGGGGGACGCAGGATAGTATTATTGATACCTGGCTGCTCCCGTTCTTCGGCTCCCTTCAGGTCGATAAAATTGATGCCGTAACAATTCGGAAATGGCAAAACGAGTTAATGTCCAAAATAAATCCCAGAACGGGGAAAAAATATGCACCAACCTATCTTCGGACTATTAACAGCCGGCTTTATGGGGAAAAAGAAAGCTGGCCGCATGAAGTTCTGGACGACGGCAGAGTTTGATGCTGCGCTTGCCCAGGTTGAAAAGCCGGCCTTCCGGATCGCCTTTATGCTCTTGTACTGGCTTGGGCTTCATGTGGGGGAATGCCTGGCTCTCACCCCAGCAGACATACTTCCCTCCCATACCTGCCGAATAGATAAAACCCATCACCGCAAAAACGGAGAGGATGACGCCGGGCCTCCGAAGAGCGATAATAGTATCAGGGATGTCTCCATGCCCAGCTTCCTATATGATGAGGTTGAGGCCTATATCCAGGCCCTATATGAAATCCGGCCAGATGATCGCATCTTCTACTTCACACACGGAACATTGAACCG